>JBDRRI010000304.1:0-3785 GCA_043825815.1 Candidatus Zixiibacteriota bacterium | reverse complement strand
TGCAATGCAACATATGGTGTTGCGTATTGTTGCGTTTATGTCAGGTTTTGAAGATTAATATTATGGCGTTTGATCTTGCGCCATAGCGTCGTTCGATGTATTCCCAGCAAATCGGCCGCGTTGGTAAGATTCCCCTTGCTGATCTTTATAGCGCTAATTATAGAAGATTGCTCGTCGATTGATTCACTAATAGGCGTCGATGTGATATCCGGTTTTTCTATGCCGGTTTCAAGGAGTTCCAGAGGCAGATGCTCCTTCTGGATAATCGAACTATGGCAGAGAACAAAGCCGTGCTCGATTATATTTTCTAGCTCCCGGATATTACCCGGATAGCTATGAAGCATTAGAATATGCATAACCCCGGGACTAACTCCGATAATTTTCTTGCCGGTTTTGGCATTGAATTTTTTTATGAAATGATCAACAAGATAGGGGATATCCTCGCGCCGGCTTTCCAGCGGCGGTATTTTGAATTTGACCACGGCCAGTCGGAAATAGAGATCATCCCGGAATTTTGCCTGAGCCACCAGTTTTTTGAGATCTTTGTTTGTGGCCGCTACAATTCTGATATTTGTTTTTCTCGGGGATGTACTGCCCAGCGGTTCATATTCCCTTTCCTGAAGAAGACGAAGCAGTTTAACCTGAGTCGAGAGGGGAAGTTCTCCGATTTCGTCGAAAAACAGGGTACCGCCCTCGGCCCGGACTATTTTGCCTTCCTTGTCGTTTTTGGCATCGGTAAAGGCGCCTTTGACATATCCGAAAAGCTCTGACTCAAAAAGTTGCATGGGCAGGGTTCCGCAGTTAATAATTACATGGGCGGCGTTTTTGCGGGGGCTGAGATTATGAATCGCGCGGGCAAAAAGTTCTTTGCCGGAACCGGATGGTCCCTGAATTAAAACCGTGCTTTCCGACTCGGCAATATCGGGCAGGATGGCAAAAAGCTTATGCATTTCCGAACTCTTTGATATGATATCTTCAAGCGAATAATTCCGGCTTAATTCTTTTCTGAGATGTTCAATTGGCGAGAGATCGCGAAATGTTTCCACCGCACCTAAGACATTGCCGTTATCATCCCGAAGGACCGCTGTGGAAATGCTGATGGGGATTTTATCGCCCTGGCTATTAATTATATTAACCGGCCGATCAATGGCCTCAATTCCGGTTTCAAGAGTCTCTTTAAGAAGGCAATTTTCACATATATCGGAATGAAAAATATCCTGACAGTGCTTTCCAATTGCCCTCGAGGCCGGAATGCCGGTGATTTTTTCGGCGGCCCGGTTGAAACTGGTGATAGTCCTATTACTGTCGACAGTAAAAACGCCATCAGCTATAGAACTTAGTATAACTTTAAAAAACTTTAAACTTTCCTGCGAATCTTGCATATTTCATTCTCAATTGCTATTAAATATACGGGCTATTTGGGGAAAAGGCAATATTTAGAATCAAATATGACCGTTTAAAAATGGTTTTTGTCAATTGAATGAAATTTATGGCGTCTTATTTAAATTGAACAGAAAGTTATTTGAAAATTTTATTAACTGATAAATTCGATTGATTTTTTCAAATGAGGGTCCTGAACCGGGATAATCGGATGCGCGGCAAATATACGCCAGAATAGAAATAGAAATATCCCGCCCATTCCAATCATGGTAACTCCATCGATCCAGCTTAAATGAACCCCGTGATGGTAGAGAGTCGGCATAATGATCCAGTGTAAATCAACCCATCGCATCAGAAGAATCCAGATTGCAATAATCGACATAATTGTTTTATTGCGTTTGATTGTCTGTGGAAAAAGAACGAAAAAGGGCAGGCAGAAATGTCCGAAAACAATTAAAAATGTCACTGTTCGCCATGAGCCTTCCCAACGGTGCAGGAACCAAACTGTTTCCTCCGGGATATTGCCGTACCACATCAGGAAATACTGGGAAAAAGCCATATAGCCCCAGAAAATTGTGAAGGCAAACATTAATTTTCCAAGGTCATGAAAATGCTCGCCGGTAATCTCATTCGTTAATACGCCCTGACTTTGCAGGCGAATAATAATAAAGACGGTTAATGAGAGCATGGCTAAAAAGGCGCCGGAGAAAATATATACGCCGAAAATAGTCGAATACCAATGAGCATCGAGCGACATTAACCAATCGAATGAGGCCAGCGTTAATGTGACCGCAAAAAGAATCATACCCGGGGCGCTAATGATCCGCCACTTTTTTGTTTGATCAAATGACGATTTCTTATTTTGTTGCATTGAAAATTTGTTCAATAAGTAGGCCAATCCTGACCAGATAATAAAATAAGCGACCAGTCTGATAATAAAGAATGTCTGGTTTAAATAACCGGCCTTTCCCTGCAGAAGATGATCGCCGGCGACAATTTCAGGGTTGTTCCACTGGAAGAGATCTTTCATCCCAAACAGTATGGGGATGAAGAAGAGTAACATAAAGGGAATAATAAGCATCAGGCTTTCACCGAATCTGCGGATAACAATCGACCATTTGGCATTAACCAGATGATGAAGCATAACAAAGAAAAGGCCGCCCCAGGCAATTGAAATCCAGAATACAAACGATGTCAAATAGGAGAAATAAAACTGTGTGGCATCGGTAAACCATCCGATGGCCGATAGGACTAATCCGATTATGCCTATTATCAGGGTAATGGAACCGAATTTTCCGCGTTCGGTAATCCGATATGTTTGGTTGTCAAACTTCATTGCTCTTTGCCCGCTTCCTTTTTAATCTCTTCGGGGATTTGCTGACTGTCTATCTGGTGGCTATATTGCAAAGCTCGCAAGTAAAGTATGATTGCCCATCTATCCTTAACCGGAATCTGGTGCTTATAAGAGGGCATATTCCTGATCCCGTTTGAAATGACGTCAAATATATATCCATCGGTAAACTGCCGGACGCTATCCGAATGAAAATTTGGCAGTGTGACATACTGATAATCCGGTTTGCTCATTATGCCTTTGCCGTCGCCCACTCGGCTGTGGCAGGGGGAGCAATAAATATTAAACCGCTCCTGTCCTCGTTTGAGTATCTCCATGGTCGATGTCACCGGGGCAGTCTTAATGAAATTGCCCTGGTCATCTTTGCCGGTGTAAAATTTTGTTTCTTCTCTGAGCCATCCCTGTGCAACCGTGCCTTCGACAAAGGGCCGCATTGTAGCGCCGTTTTCGAAGAAATTACTTTCGGCCTGCGCCTTATATTTAGGCTGACTATCCATATTGGGATTGGGGTGTATCGGCGGTTTATCCGAGACCCGTCCGCGCCCGCATCCGAGAATCGAAACCATAAATAAAATTATTAGTATGGAGATAGAGCTTTTCTTAATCATCGGACTCATTCTCCTGTAATAGCTCGCAGTTTGTTCCTCCGATCGATTTTAAAAACCGGATTGTTTCCAGTTGGTTGAATTTCGGATCATCGGCCTCAATACTGACAAAAAAGCCGTCATCAGTCGCCTTGGCGAAATTATTGGAATTGAATACCGGATGATGCCAGCGAGGCAGTCCATTGAAAATAAGCATTCCAAACAGAGCGGCAAAAGCCGAAAGGAGAACCCCGAGCGCAAATGTCACCGGTACAAATGCCTGATAACTGAAAAGCGGTTTACCTGATATTACCAGGGGATAATCAATGGCCGATGTCCACCATTGTAAGCCGAGTGCACTGGAAGTTCCGATTATAGCGGCCAGCCCGATAACCCATCCCAAATTTGAGCGTTTAAGGCCCATGGCCTTATCCATCCCATGAATCGGAAAGGGTGAGTGGCAATCGAAT
>JBDRRI010000303.1:0-2054 GCA_043825815.1 Candidatus Zixiibacteriota bacterium | reverse complement strand
CCGATGATGCCCTTTATATTTTCGATGGGGGACGGTGGGAAACGCTTACCGCTGAAAACGGACTGCCCTCGGATAACATCCTGACTGTCAACGCCGATGACTGGCTGGTTTATATCGGCACCGATCGCGGAACGATTTCATATTTCGACGGCGATTTCATCCCGGTCAAAAATGTCGATAAAATGATTGCCAATGCTTTCGCCCGCTGGAACAATCAGATGATTGTCGGTACCAATGATGCCATCACGCTCAATACCCGACCGGATGTTAAAACTCTGGTTAAATCGGATTTTATCGACAGCCGGGAACCTGCCTTTGTCGAAGAGATTCTTGATACCGTCGCGCCGAATCTGGATAAGATAATCGGCCCGCCGCCATCGATTGTCGAAATTGATGAATATCAGACCGATCGCCTTGAGATCAATGAACTTGATACGATTAAAAAGATAATGGCTCTGAACGAAGAAATCGAAGTTGTGGATACTGCCATAACAGAAGAATTCGATACGAAAATTATCGATACCAAATCTGAGGAGGTTATAGAAAATAACCAGACTCTAACCCAGTCCGGTTCCGGACTTTAGAGTCTGGATTTATATGTAACCGGGAGCGTCCTGTGTAAGGCACCTACTCCACTCTTTTCCTTCGGGCGGGTTTATCACCCGCCCGTTTTTTTGCCTAACAGCTATCAGTATCCGGCAGGTTCTCAAACCTGCCGGTACAAAATTATCTTTAAAAATTAATATTATTATTCGGTTGGTTGCCAGACTTTCCAGACTTTGCCAACCAGATCAGGACCCGGTTTCAAAGTCGCCTTACCCGGTTCCCATCCTGCCGGACAGGCTTCGGTTCCCTTTGATTTTCTCACCAATTGAAACGCCTGAATCTGGCGAAGTGCCTCGGTCACTTTTCTTCCGACCGGAGGCGTCAATATTTCAATCGCCTGAATGACGCCGTCGGGATCAATCAAAAATCGCCCGCGGACATCAATGCCGCCCTTTTCATCATAGACCCCGTACACCTTGCCAATCTCACCCGAACCATCGGAAACCATCGGCCAGGGAATACCGTCCTTGGTCATTTTGCGAAGTTCTTCTTCTTCCCATATTTTATGCACGAAATGACTATCGGTGGAGATAGATATTATTTCAACTCCAAGTTTTTGGAATTCATCAAACTTACCCGCGACCGCGGATAGTTCAGTCGGTCAGACAAATGTAAAATCGCCCGGATAAAAGCAGATCATCACCCATTTATTTAGATAATCCGACAGCTTCACATTAACAAATTTTCCTTTAAGGTATGCGGGAGCTTCAAAATCAGGAGCCTTGGCTCCGACACGTGCTATCATTTTATGATCCTCCTTGACTGGTTGATCGGTTTTTTCAATCGCCCCTTTTTCGGGCTTATCGCCCACTACGGACCCGGTCGGTTTTCCGCATCCGACAATTTCTTCACTCAATCGTCAACCCTCCTTTAAATAAGGTTATAGCTATAAATATTTTTCAAGATTTGGCATTGGAGTAACCATTTTATTATACAACAATCAAGGTCAAATTGTCAACTAATATGGAACAAATACTCGCGTATATCAGGGTAAAATAGGTTTGGTATAAATTGAGATAATGGAATAGATCAAAAGCCTTGCCAAATATTTATGAATAACGCCCGGCCAATTGCGGCTATATTTTAAGTTCCAGAGTATTCTGAATGGCTCTGATTTTATCTGAATCGACCTCCGTTTTTTTTGCATAATCGAGCCAGTTTGATACTGTTGAAATAACACCATCAATTATTTCATTAGGTTTTTTTATATTCATATTTTTGGCCAATTGAATTAAATCCGTTCGGGAAATATCATCCGTCTTGCCATTAATACTCATTTGATGAAGCCTCGTCCATTTTCTATCCGGGTTATAGGCATAGGTAACATCATACGCCGGGGACAATCTCCATACCCCGTCTTTATTCATCAGAAACGAGATATTTTTCGTATGGTCGTCCTGATTTCGGGCTACAACATTAAAGCACATTCTTCTAAAAAGCTCCTCGGA
>JBDRRI010000302.1:0-12532 GCA_043825815.1 Candidatus Zixiibacteriota bacterium | reverse complement strand
TATTAAAATTTTTATCGAAATTGATTTGGATTTTGCCGTTGACAATATCTTCTATCCGTATTACTCTTGACAATTTTGAAAGAGATTTTTATGGAATGGTATATTTATCTGGCTGTTGTCGGCGCCGGTTTCCTGGCCGGTTTTATTAATACGATTGCCTTTTCCGGCTCATTGATAACCCTGCCCCTTCTCATATTTCTCGGCCTTCCGGCCAATATCGCCAATGGCACTAACCGAATAGCTATATTGCTTCAAGGTATAGTCGCCACCAGGACTTTCAAGAAAAGCAACCAGATCGATATCACGCGAGGCTTGATTCTGGCTATTCCGGCTGTTTTGGGCTCAATCGTAGGAGCACAGATAGCCGTTGCTGTTGATGAGGATATCCTTCGAAAAGCCATTGGCGTTCTGATGGTTGTCATGTTGATTGTGATATTCGTCCGCCCTAAAAGATGGCTCGAAGGCAAGACGGAATTAACCAATAGTAAATTAACGATTATTCAGTTTATTACCTTTTTCGGGGTTGGCTTATATGGTGGATTTATTCAGGCCGGAGTCGGCATTTTCCTTCTGGCTGGTCTGGTTCTTTCGGCGGGATTCGATCTGGTAAAAGCAAATGCCCTTAAAAATTTCATTGTTCTCATTTTTACGATATTTGCCTTGGTCGTTTTTATTCTCAATGGACAAGTCGAATGGGGAATTGGGCTGATTCTTGGCATTGGCAATATGCTTGGCGCCAGGGTGGCGGCCAAAATGGCGATAAAAAACGGAGCCCCCTTCGTTCGCTGGGTGTTAATTGCAATTTTAATATTATCGGCTATTATTCTGCTCGGTATTGGTAATCAAATCAAAGAGCTATTCTAGTAATCTGCAGTTTCAATACATTTTTAATATTGATTTGAATTCAACGCCTATAGTATGGCTATTGAAATCAATTATTCTCTTCGTTTGGATGAACGGAATTTTATTCCGGAAAAATCACCCAAGGACCTGATTGTCCTGCATCATACCGTCAGTGGTTCGGCCCGAGGCACTTTCAACTGGTGGCAAAACCGGCACCGAAGAATCGCGACCGCCTATATTATCGAAAAAGACGGGACAGTCTTCGAGCTGTTCGACCCATGCTGCTGGGCTTTTCATCTCGGCCTTAGAGGAACCGGCGGAGTTGTTGACCGGCGCTCAATTGGAATTGAACTGGTGAACTGGGGCGGTCTAACGGAATCCGACGGGAAATTATATCGTCTCGATCGGATAGAAAAAAAATATGAGTTCAAAAGCGATTATTATCAACATCATGAATCGTATAGAGGATATCAATATTTTGAAAAATACAGCGAATCTCAGAATAATTCGACAATCGCACTCACGCATTATCTTTCTAAAGAATTCAACATCCCCATAATTTTTCCGCAAAATTCTTCTAAATATCATAAAAAATTCAATCAGCTCACCGGGATTTGGGGACATTGTCATTTCCGTGAAGATAAATCCGATCCGCATCCCGGTTTTGATTGGAATTTATTTAAGGACACATTTTGCCAAGGGTCTAAAATATCTATTCGCCCTCGAGTTCCTTAATTTTCGCCTTGGCCTTTTCGGTTGGGTTTAACTCCACCGATTTTTTTAAATGCTTCAAGGCACCTTTTTTGTCGCCTCTCAACTGCAATATTTGTCCCATTCGAAACTGGCTTAAATATCCATATTGCCCATTCGGAAATTCTTCGTTATATAAATTTAAAAAGGCCATTGCTTCATCATAATATTCGTTAGCGTATAACTTATATGGAATATAAAAGAGGGTGAGATCGTCATAGTGATAATCATCGCCGCTATTTCCTTTTATTTCCCGAAACTTCTCGATAGCGTTTTGATAGCCGTTATCCTTTATCTCATGATACATCAATTCCAAGAACTCTTCGGTACTGTCGATAGTTTTATTCCCGAGACATCCGTCAACAAGGTATTCGATCCAGGCGTTGGCATCGACATAACTTCCCTCATATTCTTTCCAGTCCGCAATCACATCATCCTTTTGAAGAATTTCCAAATCCTTACCCTCCGCAACACCGCGGCGGACTATATCCGATGTGGAAACCAGCATATTGTAAAAACCGCGAAACTGCTTCATATCGCCATCATGACCGTGTCCCGGTACAATAATCGCATCCTCAGGAAGCCGGTTCATGACATTTTTGACAATCTCAGGATATTTGGTGACATCCCCGGAACCATCCACCGACGGAAAATGAGTCCCATTGGATATCGCTCCCACGCAGGCAACTTTTGATTTATTAAACCAAACGAGGATATCGGTCCCGGAATGGGCGCCGGGGTAGGCAACCAGTTTTATATCCTCGCCGTTGAAGTGAACCGTTATTGAATCATTAAAAGATAATTCAGGAAGTGCAAATTCCGGTAATTCATCAAACAGAAATGCTCCTTTGGTAAGGTGGTTCTTGATATCGGCATGACCGATAATCAAAGGTTCCTTACTAAAAATATAATTGCCGGCCACATGCTCAATATGCTCATGCGTGTTGATAATTATTTGGGGAATATCTCCGGCAAGTTTTAATAATTCCTTTTTAAGATCCTTGGCAAGGCCTTTCGGGCCTGAATCGACGATCAAAAGTCCGTTGTCACCCACCGACGCAATAACTTTCACATCATAACCGCCGCCGTCAGCGGTCAGCTTATAAATATGATCAGTCAATTTTGTCGTAGTGTACGCTGATTGGTCCTGTGCCATAAGCGTCATCGGGATAAATATTGTCAGGATTAGAAGTAAAAAAGATTTTAGCATGTAACAACTCTCCATAAGGGTTTGGGTTGAATTCCGTTCTCTCGTCAATTAATAAAACTAATAACCAGCAATATAATAATGTTGGTAACGTAACCTGTCAAGTGATATTACCGGTTATTATTTTGTAATTGCGTATTTATAGTAAAATGATATATTGGGGACGTTATGAAAAACAGAGATAAACTTCCGGTGGGCGACAAACCGGCCCCGGGCGATTTGGCCTTTGTTCAGGGTTTTTTGAATTTGCTTCGGTATATGATCGTTCATCCGGAATATAATAAAGCCAAAAATATCAAGATCTGGATGGTGCGTCATGGGTTGTTGGCCAATAATATCCCGGTTAAAGAAGCCGAAAAGAAAAAAGCGTATCGCCTGTTTGATATTTTATGGAATTCGCTGGAAGTTGGCGATAAGAATTGGTTCGACAAGAAACATGCCAGGAATTTAAACCGGCTAATTGACGAATTCCAATTATCTATTCAATTTAAAGCTTATTGTCGGACAGTTATTGAGCCCAAAACAAAAGGTATAGATAAGGCTCTGGGTAAATTGCTGGTCGTGGTAATCGAGTCGGTCAAAGGCGGCGAATGGGGCCATTTGAAAATCTGCCATAATGAAGCCTGTCGCTGGATCTTTTTTGATTCGTCCAAAAACGGCTCCGGACGATGGTGCTCGATGAAAGCCTGTGGTTCACGAGCCAAGGCGAAAGCATATCGAGCGCGTCAATCAGAAAAAAAATAGATTTCCATATATTGTGATATAAAAAAGTCAGGAGTTTTACGGCTCCTGACCTTTTCATTTCGATTCGATTTCGTCTCTACGCCTTACCGGCGGAGCCAATAATCTGCATTTTAACCTTGATAATCTCTTTAACCGCGGTCCGGGCCGGACCAAGAATCTTGCGCGGATCAAATACGGTCGGTTGTTCGGCCAGAATCTGCCGGACAATGCCAACCCATGTCAATCTCAAATCGGTGTCGATATTTATCTTATTGATACCCAGTTTGACCGCCTCGCGGTAGGCATCATCAGGTACACCCTTGGCTCCGGGAAGTTCGGCGCCGAATTTGGTTGCTAACGCGACAACATCCTCTGGGACGCCGGAAGCGCCGTGAAGGACCAACGGTATGCCCGTTTTCTTCTTAATCTCATCAATTCTATCAAACGCCAGTTTCGCTTCACCTTTGAACTTGTAGGCACCATGTGAGGTTCCGACCGCGACTGCGAGCGCATCACAACCGGTCTTTTGCACGAATTCAACCGCCTGTTTCGGGTCGGTCAGACGCGCCTCGCGCTCATCGACTACAACCTCATCCTCAATGCCGCCCAGAAGTCCAAGTTCGGCCTCAACGCAGATATTAAGCGGATGGGCCATTTTGACCACTTCTTTGGTCATCCGGATGTTTTCTTCAAACGGTTTTTTAGAAGCATCAATCATGACTGAAGTGAATCCGAGATCAATGCACCTCTTGGCGTCTTCAATAGTCTCGCCATGATCGAGATGAAGAGCGATCGGGGCCGAGGTTCTCTTGGCGCCGATTTTAACCAGATTAATTAGATAATCAAAATTACCATATTTAAGGGCCGAGGTCGAGGCCGCCAGAATAGCCGGCGATTTTAGTTCCTCAGCCGCCTCGATAGCTGATTGAACAAATTCCATATTGTTGACATTGAACGCACCAATAGCATATTTTTGCTTGTTGGCCGGTTTATACATATCGATTAAAGACATTAAAGGCATTTAAACCTCCCTTTATTTATAATTCCATATTCCTATCATCGGCATAATACCGTTTATACGCAACCGCTAATATATAAATCAAAAACGGAAATGCAAAGCCTGCTTTATTTATTTTGGATTTCGCCTGTCATCGGCACAAATCGGACCGGGATTATTGATTCGGTCGCGATGCCGCCCGGGTCTTTTCTGATTAATCTCAAATCCTGAGAATATTCTCCAACCGGAATGACCATTAGACCACCGATTTTTAGCTGGTTGACCAGTGGTTGAGGGATTTTAGGCGCAGCGGCGGTAACGATTATGGCATCGAACGGAGCCTCTTCGGGCCATCCAGCATAGCCATCGCCGGCCCGGATATGGACTTTGTCATAGCCGAGCGAATCAAGAAGGGTATCGGCTCGAAGCGAGAGCGATTCAATGATCTCGATAGAATAAACTGAATCGGAAATCTCGGCCAAAACCGCGGCCTGGTAACCGGAGCCGGTGCCAATCTCGAGGACTTTCGAAGTTGAGTCGATATTCAAAAGTTGAGTCATAACCGCGACAATATATGGCTGAGAAATAGTTTGCCCCTTTTTTATTGGAAGCGGGCCATCCCGATAAGCATCTTTACGGAACTGTTCTGGAACAAATAGATGCCGGGGGATTTTACGCATAGCTTCCAGAACATTTTTATCAGTAATGTCTCGTGATTCAAGCTGGGTTTTAACCATCCGGTGGCGAGCTTGATAGAATTTGGCTTCATTATCACTTGAATGCGTTTGATCGGCACAGGCCAAAAATATCATAATCAATATCGTTCCATAAATAACATTGCCATTGATTACCATAATAATTAAACATCAATTTATTTTAAAAGCAATCTCTATATCTAATAGATAATATTGTTAATTTCTTTTAGCCATAGCTTGACCAGACAACTAATTATTTCATCGAGAGTCCGGGGCAGTCTTTTTTCGGCCAGCGTTTTGGCATAAATGGTGATAGCCACTTGCGTTTCCCGGACCGTCAAGGTGCGATTATGATCGGCCAGAAGCTCATCTCTGAATTGCAGAGTCAAGTCAATTAGTTTTTTGAAAATAGCCAATTCGTCAGGAGGTAACCCGCCGTTTTTTTTAATTAGCTTTTCAAGAAATCCGTTTAATTCCGGTTCTGTCATTATCCATTTTTTTTATTGCTTCACTTAATCTCAGTATATTAATTTCATAGGAATGGAACAAGTTTTAAATATTGTCGGCACGATTGGCGGTTATATCTGGGGTGTTCCTTTAATCCTACTATTGGTCGGAACCGGTATATTCGTAACTATCCGTAATAAATTCGTTCAATTCCGCGGGTTCAAACACAGCCTTGAGTTGATTTCAGGCAAATATGATAAGCCGGAACACAAGGGCGAAATCACTCATTTTCAGGCCCTGTCAGCCGCTCTTTCGGCCACAATCGGAACCGGAAATATTACCGGCGTTGCCTCTGCCATTGCGGTCGGTGGACCGGGGGCGCTTTTCTGGATGTGGATTACGGCTATATTCGGTATGGCTGTCAAATATACCTCGTGTACCCTGGCGGTTATGTATCGCAAAATTGACCCGGACGGTCATGTGCGGGGCGGCCCGATGTATTTTATCGAAATGGGAATGTCGCGTAAATTTAAATTTTTGGCTTATATGTTTGCCGGATGTACCGCTATTGCCGCTTTTGGAATCGGTAATATGGTTCAGGCCAATTCGGTGGCGGACGGTCTGGTCAGTTTGGCGGGAGTCAAGGGAACTGATGTTGGTATCATGTGGCGGTGGGTGATAGGCTTGACAATCGCCCTTTTGGTTGGACTGGTAATTGTCGGCGGAATTAAGCGGATTGGCCAGGTGGCCAGCAAACTAGTACCATTTATGACGGTTGTCTACGTTTTATCTGCGCTAATTGTCCTGTTTGCGTCGTATGAGATGATTTTACCGGCCTTTGAACTCATTATCAAGCATGCTTTTAATCCGACATCAGCGGCCGGCGGATTTGTCGGCTCCACAATCTGGATTACCATTCAGCAGGGGATGAGGCGGGGTGTATTTTCCAATGAATCCGGCCTGGGTTCGGCCCCGATGGCTCATGCCGCCGCCAAAGTGAACGAACCAGTTCGGGAGGGATTGGTCGCGGCTATTGGTCCGTTCGTTGATACTCTGATTATTTGCACCCTGACCGGTCTGGTTATTCTTGTCTCGGGACAATGGTCAAGTGGCCTCGATGGTACCCCGTTAACGGCCTGCGCCTTTGAAACGATTCTGCCTTTCTGGGGTGAGAAAATGGTTTCAATTGGCCTGATTCTTTTCGCCTATTCAACCATTATCAGTTGGTCATATTATGGCGAAAAAGGCGTGGAATATATTCTAGGTCGCGGGGCGGTAAAGGCTTATCGATGGGTTTATCTTGTCTTTTTGCCGATTGGCGCAGCCATGCAACTTAAACTGGTTTGGGGAATAGCCGACATCTTCAATGGATTAATGGCTCTTCCCAACCTGATTGCTCTACTCGGCCTCTCAGGTGTCGTGGCCACCGCAACGGCTAAGTATTTCAGGGAACTTCGCGAAGGCAAACATCGAAGCTGATTATATCCTTCCTTAAATCTAATCCTCAATAAAAGTCTTAATTTGGCCATTTACTTAACAGTATCCGCCTCCTTTTGAAATCTTTGTCCAATATACAATTACTCAACATATATGGAAAAAGACCGATATTTAAAATAGCGTAAAAATACTCGGGATGCCTAAAATTAGCCAGATTCCAAAGGGAATCTTGCCTGTCAAGGGTAGTAAAATATTAAATATTTCGGCCATTAAAATGGTGGATATCAGGGTATGAACGAAGAGACATCAATAAAAAAAGCGGAAAGCAAGGCTTCGGATATTATTCTCACTGTCGTTGATAATAAAATGTCGGTTATAATGAGTTGTACAATTGAAGTCCTTCAAAAAGGCGATTTTATTGATACTCTTAAAGATAAATTGCGGTTTATGAAAATAACCGCCCGTCCCGATATTGTTGCAATCGAGGAAGAAGTCAAGCAAGCCAGAGATGAGGAAAGAGGTATTTCATCTTTGAAAATCGCTTCGGGAACTCCGCCAGTTAAACCAGTAGACGGGCGGATTGAATGGACCAGGGACTATTTCAGACCGGGATACTATATTGATCCAGTGACAAAAAAAATTGATTTTCATCAAAAATTGAGTGATCCGTGCGTTGAAAAAGATGAAATTCTGGTAAAGATGTATAGGGCCAAAATGGGGAAAAATGGAAAAAACGTTTTTGGCCAGGCAATAACGGTTCCCAACCCCAGAGAAGTTATTTTAAAGCCGGGTAATAATGTTTACTGGGATGAAGAAGTGACCGGTTTTCGAGCCGCTTGCCCAGGGACTGTGCAAAAACGCGGTTATACCATTGAGGTCAATGACGTTTTTACAGCCCGTAATGGAGTCAATACAGAGATTGGTAATATAAAACATAACGGCAAAGTTGTCGTTAATGGAGATATTGATTCTGATTTTAGGATTGAAGCAACTGGAGATGTTGAAGTTAAGGGGTTGGTATATGCATCTGATATTATCTGCGGCGGTAATCTAATTACTCGCGAAGGCATCAATTCAAGTTCAGATAAATTAATTAAGGTTGAAGGCGATATCCTTACAAAATATATTCAGAATGCAAATGTTGAAGCTCATGGTAATATCACTGCCAATTCGGAAATTTATCAATGTCAGATATATTCCGATGGTGAGGTCAATGTCAATGAGGGACGAATTGTGGGAGGTGAAATTTTCGCAGTCCATGGAATCAGCGTCGGCGAAGCTGGCTCCAAGGGATCAATCAATACCGTTCTAATTTCCGGGGTCGATCGGGTCCTTCAAGCCAAATTGAAAACGAATCACGAGGACGTAAAGCAGTTAAAGGAAACAATCAAGAAACTTGATGTCGCATATCGAAAGCTAAAACGTAATATTCGGATTTTGAATGACGACCAGATAAAAACAATGGCGGAAATCAAGGACGAGTTGAAAAAAGCGGAAGTGAAAATCGAACAGCTTAATAATGACAATAAAAATTTATATGAAGAAAAGAAGCAAAAAGAGGAAGCGACCATTCATATCTTGAATTTAGTTTATCCAGGAACTATCCTTAGAATCGGAGACTGCCGTCATCGAGTCGATCATATTCTATTAGGTCCCATCTATGCCAGCTATGATCGGGATCGCGATGAAATCAAATTGTCATCTGATTGAGAAAAATTAGGAATAAACTATTTCCCCCCAATTATTGCATCAATCGAAGAAAGCGTTTGATTCAAGTCATCTAATTGGCCGATCATTCTTCCGGCCAAATACCGTTTAAATTTTGCCATGGGAATGGGTTGCCTTTTATCCCGGAATTCAGGCTTCAAATTATTGAAAAGTTTTTTGAATGAAGCGTCGGAAAATTCGGGATGGGCGGTTTTTCTTATTTCACCAGCCGTCGCCAGTTGAATTAAATTCGATTTCAGTTTTGAATAGTGCCAATTGGCAGTCAATGCTTCCTTGAGAATAATCAACAGTAGCTTACTGTCAATCTTTCTTAAATCATATCCGGATCGCTTTAATCCGACAAACATAGCCGTAACAATATGCGCCGCCTTCTTAAGATTAACACCTTCAAATTTGGATAATTGGTCAAACAGCGGGGCAAAGGGTGAGAGTGAGAGGGCCTTAATCTGTTCTATGTGAAGTCCCAATTTCGCCCATCTTGCTTGTTTGTCCCATAATGGTTCGGAGCGCAGACGAAGAAGTTTATCTACTCTATCCGGTTCGATTTTAACCGGCGGGTGATCAGTATCGGGATACATCCGATCCGGTCCGGGAAGAACCCGTTCAAAATCGGTTAATCCGTTATCCTTAATATCCTGGCGGGTTTCATCAATTACGCCGCGAGGAAGATCGGCAATACGAAGCTTGATTTCCGAGATGGCGGTTTCGATATCGGCCGAGGGACCGCAAATCAGGACGATATCATCCTTTTTGTCAGCGCCAAAATCGTCGGCAATTTTTGTCCAGATATCTTCCGGGATATCATAGTTTTCCCGTTCGGAATAAAAGAATAGATTCGGCTTACTGTCAATACAGGCAATAACTCGGACCCGACCCGATAATTCGTATCCAAAATTTTTGCCCGGTTGAAGTTGATAGGAAATAATATCGACCATCTCCGGCAATAACAGAGCGGCAACCTTCATTGGCTGATCTTTGTCGAGTCGCCGGCAGATTTCAAATGGTCCTTGTCGAAACAAAGGGGTAACTATTGATTCTCTATATTCTATTTTTTCAGCCGATTCGAATCGCTCGGTAAATATCTTTTTTAATTCAATTAAACCCTTTTGACGGTGCGCCTCAACGGCCGTCAATGGACCTATATTGGCGACCTTATGAACTCCCTTAATCTCCACCCTATCGCCGCCGGTGACACTGACATTAACATCCTGTCTAACAGTCCCGATACCGCGCCGAACTAGACCGGTTATTTTCATCGCATTGCCAAGAAGACGGCAAACCTCTTCCGCCTCAATGGGATTTTTCATGTCAGCCCCTGTGATAATTTCCACCAAGGGCGTTGACAGACGATCGGTGGCAAAAACAATTCGATGACCGATATCGGTAACCTCGCGGCAAGATTCTTCCTCAAGATTGACCTGGCTAATAGTGATCTTTCTTCCTTTATAGGGAATCCAGCCGTCAAGTCCGATAATCATTGTCCGCTGAAAGCCAGTTGGAATAGAACCGTCAAGATACTGCTTCCTGATGACATGAAGCTCATCAATGATTCGGCAGTTAAATAGCTGTGATAGGCGGATGGCGTAATCAATCGCCTGCTGATTGACCAGAAACGGAGGAGTATCGTCCATTTCATAAGTGCAGGTGCGATCCCGGTATAAGCGATAGATAACTTCTTTCTTGGTCTTGAACTCCATCAAGGCCGTTCCGTCATATTCGCCCAGTTCCGATAGGGTCGGACGCATATGCCGCAGTATTTCAGCATCATGCCGCGCCTTGGTTAAACCGACCGGGCAGTGGCAAAAAAGCTTGGTTTTGGTGTTAACCTGCTGGTGTATCTCCAGACCGCATTTGAAGCCCAGGTTCTCGAACGATTTGCTATCCGTATATTTAATTTTCAGCTTGCTCATATTGCTGGCCAATATATATTGAATTAGGAAAAATCAAAAGACTTTTTAGCAGATTATTCTTTTTTTGCAAAGAGACATCTCGACTTATCAACGGCGCAGACATCGTAAACTAAACAATTTTAATTAAGATTTCATCAGGGGAGGATTTATGAGTTCAATCGATGCGATCATTGATCGTCAGTTAAAAAAATGGGAAATGGAAAAGGGGACAAGGCACGAGTCAATTGATAAAGGCGAGCCGATTAAGGTTCTTCCCTTGGTAACGGTGAGCCGGGAACGAGGCAGCCGGGGGGCATATATCGCCGAAAAACTTGCCGAAAAATTGGGCTATCAGCTTCTGCATAAGGAAGTCATTGATAAAATTTGTAATTCATCCGGGTATCGGCGGCAAATAATTGAATCCCTCGATGAGGAAACCCGGTCGGCGATTGACCTGTGGGCAGAGGCGGTATTTAAGGGAATCTATGTAGATGCCTCCGATTATTTTCGACATCTCTATAAAGTAATAATCTCAATATCGGAACTGGGCGGTGTCGTTGTTGTCGGACGGGGAGCGAATTTCATGCTCAAGGAGGATCAGGGCTTTCATATCAGAGTAGTGGCCTCAATTCCCAAGCGAATCAGGAATCTGATGCAATATGAGCAGTATAGCTATGATCAGGCGGAACAGGAGCTTAAGGCGGCCGATAGATCCCGGGCTTACTTCGTAAAAAGCAATTTTAAAAGGGATATCAATGATCCTGGGGCTTATGATTTTATTGCCAATACCACGCTTCTTAATCCGGAAGATATTATTGATATGATAGAAATCGGGATAAAATCGAAACTGCATTTTATCCAACATCATCGGAATAAAAACGACGATGAATGAGGCTGACCGTCCCGGTTTGGAATGCGGCGTATTTTAGAATCTCCGATTCCGATAGGATTATTCTCAAAAAGGCGGTTTGACTCTATAAAAAATATGTGATATCATGCATTTTTTTATTGCAAAAAATATTGAACATCTCGTTTTTCATAGAAACAGTGCCGTTGTTTCAGAGTGTGAAGTTGTAGTTAACCGGTCACGGTATCTGACTCGAATGAAACTAAAATGATTGAATAAACTTTAACACTTCGTTAACGAAGGAGACACAGAATGCCAGTCACAAAGAAAACTGTAGCCAAGAAAACGACTGCGAAAAAGTCCACCGCTAAGAAGCCGGCCGCGAAGAAAACGACTGTAAAGAAGACCGCGGTCAAAAAGACGGTTGTCAAGAAAACCGCCGCCAAGAAGCCGGTCGCCAAAAAGACTGCAGCCAAGAAAGTCGCTCCCAAAAAGCCGGCCGCTAAGAAAGCTGCCCCCAAGAAAAAAACTCCCCGCAAACCAAATCCGGCTTTCATGAAACCGATGACCCCGGATGATGCTCTGGCTGCCGTTGTCGGCAACAAGCCGATTCCACGGACGGAGATTACTAAAAAGCTCTGGGCGTACATCAAGAAGAACAATCTTCAAAATCCGGCCAACAAAAGAGAAATCATTGCAGACGACAAGCTGAAACCGCTCTTCAACGGCAAGGCTAAAGTCAATATGTTTGAAATGACCAAACTGGTCAGCGGACATATGAAATAAGTCGAATCAGATTGTATTTATAAGCCCGGCAATTGCCGGGCTTTTTTTTCCTTTTCAACAAAAGCGCTATATCTTCGTCTATTATAAAAATAAAGTGTCTGGTTCGGGGAAAACTATGATTATGTCGCTAAATTCAAGATCTGTTTTTGTAATAATATTTTCCTTACTATGTCACGGTGATCG
>JBDRRI010000301.1:0-5841 GCA_043825815.1 Candidatus Zixiibacteriota bacterium | reverse complement strand
ACGGCAATTAATAATCCCCTCCGATCCGGGAACGCGAGGTCCGAATGAAACCTGCTCTTCAATGTAAGAGAGGGCTCGCTCACCATTGAAAACGGGAATATTTAAATTACCGGCATTATTTCCGCAGGATAGTAACAGACTAATGCCCAATAAGGCTGATAAAACAAAGAAAAATATATATTTCATCATAATAATTGAATGAAATCAAGCAACTGAAAAATGTCAATTAAATATTTTTAGAATCTAATATCAACAGTGATTCTGATTTCTCGCACATGCGACTTTTTCTGTTGCTGCTTGTCATTGGTATCCTGCCAGCGCCCGGAAATACTGCCCTTAATCTGAGACGAGAAAGAATATTGGATAGTCGGTGTTATCTGAAAATCGGTCCGCTCGCCCTTTGATTCCAATTTCCCGTCAATTAGCTGTTCCGGTTTTTGTTTGCGTAAATCGATATCCAAGGCAATCGACATAGTCGATCGGATTCTTAAACGCCCGAAAATCGGTATTTTAAATCCGCCCGGCCAGTTGAACGAATACTTTGTAGATATTGAAGTATTATTAGCCGTGCTTTTCGAATAAGTCTGAATTGAACCATCAACTTTGTTGAATCTCTTATCCTCAGTTATGGTTTTACTATTAGTAAAATTAATATCCATTCCCCGCATAATCGCAAAATTGAAAGATAAGAACGGACTCTGGGTTGTCGTTATTTTTTCGCTGGTTACAAAACCGGTCGTCAAATCAATAGACTGCGCTTTGCTCCTTGAGTATTTAGTACGCGGTGAAAACACTTTTATAAGCGGATTAAGGAATTTGAAGGTTGTAAATTGACGGATAGAAAAATTAATATCAGGAAATGTAGTTGATACCGATTTCTGTGGATTGGTTTCCTTTTTAATATCCTCTCTTATTGATCTGGCGAAAGAAACATCGGTTTTCAAACCGCCCAATAAAGTCGTTCCTGATCTTAATGAATAGCTGGTCGACTTGCCGATTGAATTACGGGTTCCAATAGAAGTGGCCGAAGAATCAACCAAAGCCCCGGGGTCATCAGTCAATCCAAATCTGAAACCGAAAGTTGCTCTTTCTCTCAAGCCGACAAAAGAATAGCTGTATGCTTCCTTATAGTCATAGCTGAAAGGTTCAATCCATCCGGTCAAAAAGGCCAATACTTTTTTGGGAGGCTTTAAAAGCCGGGCAATAATATTTGTTTTCTTTTCAATGACTGTAACATTGCTTTCATCCTTATTGCGTCGACGTTGCTGCGCAACCCGTGAGCTTTTTTTATCAGCCCCGAATAATTGCTTATGATTGAATGATCCGCCAATTCCATACGATTTGGAAGAGGTCACCTGCCGCGTATCATTGGAAACATTAAAGGTCTCACGATAGCTGGTGGAGAAAATAAACTTATGTGTTAAGAAATTGAATAATATCGGATTATAAGTTGTCCCAAATGCTTGATTATAAGATGTTTCCTTGCCGAGTTTGAATTTCTTGGGATTGAAGCTAAAAACAACCGTCTCAAGATCGGATAAATCACGCCTTGTGTCCATGCTGTAATTCATCTCAATATTATCTGACATTTTGTAACCCAAGCGAAAAGATCCCGTAAAGTCCCGCTTCATATTAGTCGACAGGACATCGCTTGAATTTCTTTGCACCCGAAAATTACGGCTGTACTTTCCGCTGGTATTAAGGCTTTTGGGAATCAAATAAAACTTATTTTCCTGCAATTTATTTAGTAACGGAATTGGTTTGGTCCAGAAAAATGGCTTGAGACTCGGGACTTTTGCGATCGTAAAGCCATAACTCATATTGGAACTAATATTTTCCGACAGCGACATAGGAGTTGCTGGAGATTTTGAATCATTGCGACTATATGAGAAATTGGTCCTTATATTATTTAGCAAAATGGTAAAGAGAGGATTCTTTGTCTTTTTACTAACCGACTCTGAAATTGAAAAAGATTTAGATTTATTAATTGAACTTTCTTCATCCCGAAGTTCCTCCGGCAGAATAATATCAGAGTTATATTGTAATAAAGGTCGATCGGTACTCTTGGAATATCGCATATTGACCGGAAGCTTGGCCCCCAATGAACGGGGCATAAACTTATCCAGACTAAAACTGATCCCGAATCCATAACTGGTAGTTGATTTACCGCTTCCAAGATTATCCGCTCCACCTCCCTTGGTTGATTCGGAAATTTTTCGAAAATAGCTATTCATATAATTATAGTTGGCATTATATGAAAAAAGATCCGCCACATTACCGCTGACCGTCAAGCGGGCGGCCAGACCAACATCATCACGGACTTCTGTTACCTGTAATTCATTAAGCCAAATATCGCCCGAAACGGTATCGGCCGGATCAAGGTTGGTAACGCCAGCAGCGATATACTGGACCTTCTTAATATTCGGTCTCCCGAATATTCGGTAATTCCCCTCCGTTGAATCAATAATCGTACTACCCGCTGAATCAGCGGCACGAATCACATATTCCTTAAATCCGGTTATGTCGGTAAAGTTAATATTAATATCATGCCAATCTGATGTTAAAATTTCGCGGTATTCGTAATAATTCTTAGCGTCGGTTCCGGCTCTGAAGAAAAATAAAATCGAATCATTATCTTCATTTCCCACTACCGACGGACCGTGAACATACATTTTTAAGTTATTATAGCCGAGCATATTTATTGTTTCCAATAATTTTTTCTCGACAATGCCGGTATCACTGATAGTGGTATCACCAGTTGTATAGCAGGTAAAATTGGAATAATGCATCAACAGCGATTGCTCCGGCTCACGAACGCCGGTCACCGGATTATCATACCCTTCCACTCCCGGCGGCGAAATATAATCGATATTTTCCTGCGTGTTAATGACCGCAACATTAAATTGGGCATTATCATTCAGAATAGGAGGCAAACCAGGAATTTCCTGGTAAAGCGGAATCAAGGTATCTTCCCAATTGGACGAAATAAGATCCATCGCCGCAATATTGACCGTAACCGGCGTCCCATCAGGCGATTCTACCCAAATCCTGACGAAAGAAATTTGCGACCATAGCGGTGAACCGACAATTTCAAGTGATGATGAATCCAATAGTGGAATTCGATATGATTTCCAATCGGTATCAGGATCTTTGGAACCTTCCACGAAATATGATCTGTCCGAAAATTCATCCGATAGGTCAACAGCATAGGAAAAATAACTATTAACCGTCTCGAACCCGTCGGTTCTATTTATATTTTCCTCGTCCGGCTTACCGAGTGATCCAGCATCGGAGGCATTCCCTTGGGTTCCATTAATATTTTCATAATTGCTATAATTGACATTAGCATCATAGTAAAAATTATCTCCCGCCGGATCATCAACATTAAAAATCTGGTAATATTCCTGTTCTGCAATATCGTCGAGACCGTCTAAACCGATATCTTCGCCTTCATCATAAATATTAAAATCCGGATTAATAATATCTTCGGTATTTTCGACGCCGTCACCATTCAAATCCTCGGCAATACGGCCGAAGTCAAAATGGACAATACCTTTGTCCCCCTTAACGCGGATTTCAAACAATTTGGCATTCTCCTGATTGGCTGAACCAGCTTGGAGATAGCGCATGATGCCGGCCCATGATGCCGTTGAATCATCTATTTGGGTGGGGACCGGCTCTATTAATTTCATACGGCGATCTAAAACAGCCGGCTTGAATTCCAATTTCAGAGTGTGCGACAATCCTTCTCCAGCGGCAATTTCCCGATTCCATATATCTCGAGTTGGAGTTTGTTCAAATGGATTGTACCATATCATGCGCGCCCGAAGATTATTATTGCTCAAACTAACCGGCCGTGACGAAATAACCCAATTCTCCCGGAAAATCCCGAGAGAATATGATTCGCGGCTGCCTTCGAAATCATCAATATAAGCAACCCCATCAATATTAGGATTGGGGATTGATTGCGCAATTTCGGCCGATACGGCCAGATTGGAAACCGCTTCGGTTGTAAAAAATGGAATGGCATTGGCAAATGCTGTTAAGAATTCTGGCTTGACACGGAAACTGATATCAGAATCCCAGACAAGCATATTCGATGTTTCCTGTCCAATTTTTGGCTTTCGATCCGTCGCCTTATCGGATTTATATAGAAGGGTTGCACCCAATTTCAAATCATTACTAAATTCATATTCACCACGAATGCCAAAAAGCGACTTCTTCTGGATCACAAAAAACGGAGTATATTCGAAATCAATCGAAATATTAGCGTTCGGATCAGTAGCTTCTTCAGTAAGAAATGTCAGAGAACCGGTACCATAGGTAATTCGATAATCAACGCCTTTTTCCAATTGTTTACCATTTAGCAGAACCCGTTCGGAGTTCTCAATAATATTGGTCTTGCCCAACCGCACTTCGGTAGAGCGTGTTTTTGTAGTATACGTAATATAGAATGTAGAATTGATCTGGGCATCGGTATGAGAATATGTATTATTATAAATCTCTGGAACTTGATTGTTAATATTAACAATTTTGGTGTTGACTGTTGCCGTTTTTTTATTAAACGGCTCCCGTTCGGGAAAAATAAGGAGACCGTACTCCGGTTCAATAATCGGCGAATATATGTCGACCAGATTATCGGGGATGGAATCCCCGGCTTGATTCAAACGATCCAATCCGAATAATTGAATATAACGAATATCGTTATTATCGTCCTGATAATCGAGATTGTCGGTATCATCCTCGGTTCCCGGTGCACCTTTGAGAATATTTATTTCCAATCCATCCAGATCAAGAATCCCGTCATTAAAAGCATAGCTCAGAGAATAAACATTCTGCCACATATAATCCCAGGTAATATACGATGGGTCCGGATTGCGAAGTTTAATCAGTTTTAACTTTAAGGTGTCGCCGCTAATATCTCCCACTTCCACCGTATCACCGCTACTTTTTATAATTTTCATATAAACGCCGACATTGGCATTCAGATGGGCCGCCTTGTTGGTAAACATTAACCAATGCTCATTGATATTGGGATAATATCCATCCAGAATCTCTTCTACCTGTCCCCCGACTTCTTCATCGACACCAACAGTGAGATTATCGGGATCGACATACATCGATGCCTGTATTCCAACATCATTGGTATTAGTGGTATTAATACTCCGATAGACGACAATTTCACCGATCACATCGCCCGGATCAAAATCACTGGCCCGTCCCAAATCAAAAATACGCCCATTATCATATTGATAATCGCGGATTATGTTGGTTTTCCCAATACTCGCCCCCGCTTCAATTGTTGTTCTTTCGGTCGTCCCCTTTTCCTGGCTGGCAATAGCCGTCAGATTTAGTCCGCCAATCTGAGCTTCGGCCTTAAGGCCAAATAAACCCTTAATCCGACTGGAATATCCGACAAACTGGGTATTTGGAAGAGAAAGGGTTGTATTGCCTGCTTCAATACTTTTAATCACATCGTCTTCATCACCTTTATAGCGGATAATCAAACGATTGGCGAGCGGTGTGTTGACTTTGGAGTTCTGGCTTACGGATACGGATATTTTTGTACCAATAGTACCCTTAATCTCAAACTGAGAAATCTGTTCCATTTGAAGGGATGGAAATTTACTTTGCTGATAAGTCGTTGTTTGAGTTCTGTTATCCCACTGCGATCTTCCCGAAAATATAATACGATGGGAGCCTGATAAATTAAGACCAACGCCGCCTTCGCCAGCGATGGAACTCATCACTTTTGATTTAATCGGAATATTAACTTGTAATAATCCGCCTCTTTTATCCTTTTGAAGTTTACTCAGCGATTCCGAATTCATTTCGTGAAGG
>JBDRRI010000300.1:0-14504 GCA_043825815.1 Candidatus Zixiibacteriota bacterium | reverse complement strand
AGCCGATGTTAACAGTTCCGGCAATATCAATATCTTAGATATCACCTATTTAATATCATATCTGTATAAAAGCGGATCGGCCCCGAATTGCATGATAATCGGAGGGAAATAACCGATAAAACAGCGCCTTCCCCGATAGTTAGTTATTGGACCGAGGCGGGCTATAAACAGGAGAGTGTAAAATGCAAAAATATATTGTGGCCTTTTTGGTTTCCCTGATATTCATTTCTGCCGCCGCGACTATGGCCCAATTGAATCAAGACAGTCCGTGGCCGATGTTTAGACATGATGTCAAACACACTGGTATGTCACCTTACACGGGTCCCGGTCAACCGGTTTTGAAATGGACTTATCTAACCAATGATGGTGTCGCTTCTTCGCCGTCAATCGGCGCCGATGGAACTATTTATGTCGGTTCTGGTTGGCTTTGGCGACTTCAAACAGATTCTGCCTTATATGCCATAAATCCTGACGGCACCCTTAAGTGGAAATATCTTGCCGAGGGTGGCGTATTCTCTTCACCGGCCATAGATCAGGATGGAACCATATATTTTGGATCATTCGATCACAATGTTTACGCCATTGAAGATTCAGTCACGTATGGTAAGAAGAAATGGAATTTTCTTACGGGATTGTGGGTTATGGGTTCTCCAATTATCAGCGATGATGGATCTGTATATATTGGAGCATTGAATTCCAAATTCTACGCTTTAAATTCGGACGGCAATTTAAAGTGGGAAGACCAAGTTGGCTGGTGCGTTTTTTCATCCGCCGCATTTGACGATTTCGGCCATATAATTGTCGGTTCGAAAGATCATAATCTGTATGCCTATAATGACCTGGAAACTGACTTCAGTTATGCCTGGACCTATTCAATTGGGACTTTTTATGACGGCCATTTGATTGATGCCTCTCCGGCCATTGGTCCGGACGGAACCGTCTATTTTGCCTGCGACCAGTATGGCGCCGGTGGCGCTGGCCAAGATCCGGTTCATATCGACACATCTTTATTTGCACTTCATCCCGATGGCTCCTTCAAATGGCTATATGTTGTCGGCGACGGAGTTGAATCATCGCCAGCCGTAGGACCCAATGGAATGATATATTTCGGATCATATGATAGCTGTTTTTATGCCTTATATGATGCCGGCAGTCATCCCGAATTAAAATGGAAATATAAAACCAACGGGGTCGTCGATGCTTCCCCGACAATCGGCGCCGATGGCACTATATATATTGGCTCGCGTGATTCTACCATGTATGCCTTTAATCCCGATGGTACTATCTTGTGGACATTTAAAGCCGATGGAGATATCGAATCATCGGTAACAATCAATGGTGATGGCGTCATATATTTCGGAGGTATGGATGGTAATGTTTATGCCTTGGGACAAACAAGTCCCGACGTCGGTCCGAAATCTATAAATATAATAGAGTATATTGTTCCGAATACATCACGTTTTCCGATGGTTACCGTCCGCAACTATCGAACGATGTCCTCGACCTTCGATGTCGCCCTGAATATAACTCTGGACGATAATAACATTTATTCCGATACCGTTACCGTTGCCGATTTGCCGGGTGGCGATTCGGCGGATGTCGTTTTCGCCGAATGGAACATTGGTCCGGAGGTCGAAATCTACTATGATATTAATGTCTCGACAATTCTGACCGGCGATGAAAACACAAACAATGATACCCTTTATTTATCGACCTTTACTGGTCAACCTGTTTGCGGTGATGCCAACGGCAATGATGTTGTCAACATTCTTGATATCACCTATCTGATTGGATATCTATATAAAGCCGGACCGGCTCCGGTTCAGCTTAAATCAGCCGATGTTAACAGTTCCGGCAATATCAATATCTTAGATATCACCTATTTAATATCATATCTGTATAAAAGCGGATCGGCCCCGAATTGCATGATAATTGAAAAATAGCGACTAAACACTATCCCCCCGTAGTCGTTTTGACGGCGGGGAGATGGTGATTCATTAGAAGCTGATAAAATCAAAAATAAAGGCGGGGTAACCCGCCTTTGATAACTAAAATTTAGACAATTTATTGCGGCATACCGGAAAATTCTTTTTGCTGATTTACAAATACCGTTCGTTGGATAGGAGCTTCAGAAAATTCTTTATAAGCTTTATATCCGGAATAAATGCAAATCAGAGCGAATACATGAAAGCCAATGCTGAGAAAATCCATTACTAATAAAAATATCAGAGCATCGATAGCATATAGTCCCATACCAACCCCAAATGCCCAGCCTTTTTTCTGATTTGCCATATATCCAAATAAAGCGAATAATCCGGCGATTCCGAGATTAAGCCCGAATGCAATATAAGGTAGAATCGTATTCCCCGTTTCCTGAGATATACCCCAGGCAATCCCATCAACTATCTGAGTAATTCCCAAACCAACAATAAAACTCCATTCGGAGCCGGTTATTATCAATATCGAATTGACCACTGAAAGAGCGGCTATCCAGTAAAACCAGTTTGCCCCGCTTTTAATTTTCTGTTCCCATTCTAATCTTTGTCTGCCCGGCAATTTATTTCCGGATTCCTGTTGATTGGGCCATGCTTGATTTGTTTGCATTTTCCTCTCCTTGATTAATAATCGACATTCATATTATCGACTATATCTGTGTCTACTCTTGTCATATCAATAACAATGTTCAACTTTTCAACAGTTCATGGCTTATTTCGAATAGGCAGATTTTTTATATAAAAAAAGGCGGGACAACCCGCCTTAAATTGAAAATTAAATGGAATCTAACCTTCTATATCCTCGATATATTTTTCCGCCGCCACCGCCGCGGTAGTGCCGTCACCAACCGCGTTGGTTATCTGACGGACCAACTGCGAACGAACATCGCCGCAGGCAAATATGCCGGGAATTGAGGTTTCCATTTTATAATCAGTTACGATATACCCGCCTTCGTCTTTTTTAAGTTCCTCGCGGGTAACATTTGAATTCGGCACAAAACCAATAAATACAAAACAGGCGCCGACCGGAAGATCGCTAATTTCACCTGTTTTAATATTTTTTAGTGTAAGCGATTCGATTTTTTCTGCACCGTTGATCTTCTCAACGACGGAATTCCAGATAAATTCCATCTTTTCATTCTTAAAGGCCCGCTCTTGGATTACTTTCTGCGCCCGAAGTTCCTCTCGGCGATGAATCACAATTACTTTGCTGGCGAATTTTGTTAAAAACATCGCCTCTTCGACAGCCGCATCTCCCCCGCCAACAACAGCCATTACTTGATTTTTAAAAAAGGCGCCATCGCAGATCGCACAATATGACACTCCATGGCCAGTCAATTCCTTTTCACCGGGGACGTCCAGTAAATTTGGTGAACCTCCGGTCGAAAGAATGACGGCCTTACAGCGGTAAGTATCCCCTGAGGCACAAGCGACAATTTTATCGTGCCCGTCAGTATAAATCTCTGTTACCTCATCGGAAACGACCTCGAGACCAAAACTTTTGGCATGATCGGTCATTTTGGATGCCAGCTCCGCACCGGATATCAATTCAAAACCGGGATAATCCTCAACTTCCTCAGTATTGGCAATCTGTCCTCCCGGAAGATATTTTTCTATAAGGACCGTTTTCCGCATTGCTCGCGATCCGTACAATCCGGCTGTTAATCCACCGGGGCCGCCGCCAACGACAACAATATCATAATTTTTCTCTGCCATTTCCTTACCTCATATACTCAATTACTTTATCTTCAAGTTTCGTCAATTTAAAATCAAAAATCTCATAAAACAATTTGTTATCAGTCTCATTACCGATCCTCATCATAACTAATTGATCCCGCGTTATTGGCGCCGGTTTTATTACGCTTTCCAAAATTCCGGCAATTCCTTTTACCAAGAATACCGGTAAATATATATTTCCCCGTTTTTTATTCAAGACTCTTTTTAAGAGATTTACTAACTCCGTGTATTTATATACTTTCGGGCCGCCGATTTCAATTGTCTGGCCAACCGCTTTTTTATTGGTCAAACAATCAGTCATTATTTTGGCAATATCACTGATATAGACCGGCTGAAGCTTGTACTCGCCGTCTCCAATAATTGGCACCAATGGCGATTTCCGAATCATCCCGGCAATCATATTCAGAAATTTATCGTCGGGACCAAATATCACCGAGGGACGAATGATTACATAATCAATCCCGGAATTTCTGACCAGTTCTTCAGCTTTCCATTTGGCTTGATGATATTTTGATTGGGCATTTGCGTCCGTCCCCAACGCCGACAAATAAACAATTTTTTTAACTCCGTTTTTCTTCGATGCCTCAACAACATTTTTCGTTCCCCCAACCACCGTTTTATCGAATGTGAGTTTTTTGGTCTCGCTGATAATTCCGACCAAATGATATACGACATCAATACCATTCAGAGCTTTCTCAATCGAATCATAATCGTGAATATCGGCCATGGCCGATTCGATATCAGCCTCCGATGATTCATAGAGTCGATTCCGATGCTGTATCAGTCTGAGTGAACATTCGGTCTGAAGAAGTTCCTCGACTAACATTGACCCGACAAATCCGGCTGAGCCTGTCACCGCAATTTTCAATAGTCAACACCCTTTTGTGCCAAAATCCCCTTTTGATAAGGATGTTTTATTTCCGTCATTTCCGTTACCAAATCAGCTTTTTCAATAAGCCATTTATGGGCCCCGCGGCCAGTAATAACCAAATGCAACTCTTTTGGCTTTTGCTCAATAAGTGTTTTCAATTCATCGAGTGTTATCAGCCCCAACATCATAGCAACATTAAGTTCATCGGCAATTACTAGTTCGTACTTCCCCGATTTAACTTTATCAAGCAATAGTTCAAACGCTTTCTTGGCGGCTTCGCGATGTTCTTCAATTGGTTTATCGTCATCGATAATTCCAACAAACCCCTCTCCCATAATATTCAATTCAACCTCAGGTTCTAACCGTTTCAAACCGTCCATTTCCCCATATTTCCAGCTTCCCTTGATAAACTGCACAATACTCACTTTCCATCCATACCCTACCGCTCGGATAGTCATTCCCAAAGCCGCTGTCGTTTTGCCCTTGCCATTACCGGTATAAACAACTAAAAGTCCCTTTTTCTCTTCCATATCTGCCATAATTATCACCTTGTCTTTATTATATATCCTTTTCAATAATCATATTTAACAATTCAACCGGATGAACCGCCTGAAAGTTCCCGCCCATTTCTGCTTGTATCTTCATACGGCATGAAGGGCACGAGGTCATAATATATTTGGCGCCAATATTATAATACTCCTCCCGCTTGCGGGCAAATATGTTTTTACCTTCCTGATAATGCATATATCCAAATGATCCCGCTTGACCGCAACATCGATCGGCCAATTCCGGATGTTTAATTGTTACATTGCCAAGTTTTGAAATAAGCTTTAACGGCTCTTTATAACTGCCGTCGGCCCGAAGATGGCATGGATTATGATACGTGACCAAAGTTGGCTCATTAAATCCGAATCGACTAAAATCAAATTCAATACTGTTTAAATATTGGCTGATATCAAAAGAGCTGTTTTTCAATTTCACCGCTTTATCATAATATGGTGACTGGCGGTCAAAGATCTTTGCATACTCTTTGATCCTGTGAAGACATGAGGCACATCCGGTGATAACCGTTTTGAAATTGGCCAGTCGGTCAATATTATATTTGGCTTTTTCAACCATATTTTGGTGATGGCCATAAACTTCATGCGGTAAGCCGCAGCATTTCTGTTTTGGTATTTTTAAATCAATCCCGAGATTATCAAACAAATTAAATAGGGCCTCACCGACATTTGATTCAAATAGATTATCGGCGCAACCGTGGAAAAAGGCAACCTCACCGGCTTCTCCAAGTCTATTGGCGTATTTCTTGCGAAGATTTTTACCGGCTATTCTTGGTAATTGAGTTGTCGTATCAAACCCGAATTTATTATGACCAAGCCCCTTAAGTATTCGCTGCCCGGCCTGGCTTTCTACCAGCGGTTCCGCCAGCTTGCCGACTTTCAAAGCCAAACCGAATAGACTTTCATTGTCCGTTAACGCAATAACTGCTTTCGAAATTGCGCTCGGTCTTTCTGCCTTGTAACTGAGGATTTCATCCGCAATTGATACGCCTGCCGGGCAAACCGTGGAGCAGTTTTTACAGTTAAGACAGAATTGCAAAAACTTATCAAGTTCACTTCGTGACGCTCCCGATTGATTTAAAATTCGCAACCAGCCCCGCGGCGAGTAATCCTCTCTTTTAAATATTTCATAAGCTGGACAATATCCATTACATTTGCCGCAGGCGGCGCAAAATGATTCAAGTTTCTTATAATCAATATTCTCGGTAAACGGATCATCTCCAATTATTGATCCCGGCGAAAAGATATTATCGGGATCGAGAATATTTTTTATCTGCCTAAAAACATCATAAATTTCTTCGCCGTACAGCTTCTTGAGAAGTGGTGTTCGCAAGCGTCCATCGGCATGCTCGGCCGTGGTCGAGCCGCCCAATTCAATAACCTTATCATAAATCTGGTCATAAATTTGCATGGCCAGTCCGAAATCATCTTTATTATTCAAATCAAATAACGGGCGAAGATGCAGGTTACCGTCTCCTATATGTCCGAACATCCCAAATACAAGTTCGTGCTTTTTAAACAAACTTGTCGCATATTCAATAAACGGTGGAATCTGATCGGGAGGCAGGGAAACATCTTCTACTAAAGAGATCGGGCGCTTGGTCGCGTGATGGCGATACAATGTCGGGACAATTGCTTTTCGGGCTTTCCAGAGAGCCGAAATAGATTCCGGGTCATAAGCAAAGTCAACCGGGCCGGCCAGATCCAAACCAGCCGCCAAATCGAGAAACTGCTCTTTCTTGGTATTAACATTGGAATCAAACTCTATTAATAATAAAGCAGCGACCTCATTAGGAATATCATACTTGACTCGACCAATCAAATCAAGCGTCGCCCCGTCAACAATTTCCAGAGTCGAGGGACCGATATCAAGAATTGATTTGACGGATCGTCCGGCGTCAACCAATGATTTAAAATATAATCGAACCGTCAATTTTTCGGTTGGGATTGAAAGAAGTCTCAATTTCGCGGAAACTATTACCGCCAGTGTTCCCTCAGCACTGGCCATTAATGCGGGAAGATTGAATACTCCCTTCTCCAGATCCTTAACAACCTGATATAGATTATAACCGGCGGAATTTTTTTTAAGTTTGGGCCATTTTTCTTTTATAAGAAGAGCCTTCGATTCTAATATATTTAAAACTTTTTCATATTCGGGATGTTCTGCAAAAAATGTCGTTATGACCGTCGATTCCAGATGAAGCTTTTTGAGATAAACCAATCTTGCCGATGAATCTATAATGGCCAATTCTTCCAGAAATTCCGAAGTCAAGCCATATTTGACCGATTTGGGTCCGGATGAATTATTGGCAATCATCCCGCCAATCTGGCAGGTATCACCCGATGATGGATCTGGCGGAAAAAAGAGCCGGTAATTTTTTAAAACGCGATTTAACTCTTCATAAATAATTCCCACTTGAGTATGAACCATTTTGTTCGCCGGATCAATCGCCATAATAGTCCCGAAACCTGCAAAATCAAGGACTATACCGGTCCCCAATGAACCTCCAACCAGGCCGGTCCCTCCGCCTCGAGGAATAATCGAGTAATTCTTTTCTCTGGCAAAAGATACCGCCTTTATTATATCCTGTGAATTCGTGATCGAAATAACCGAGGCTGGCTTTATTTCATAAATAGAGCCGTCCGATGAGTAGGCGCAAAGCGTTATTTTATCTGTTAGATGTCTCATTATCAATAACTTCTACGTTCGAACCATTATATATATTAAGCACAAAAATACAATATATTTAATATTTTTACAATTCAAATCAGTAAGTCCGCCAATGAGAAAGCAATATCTTTTGTGAAATAAATAACAATATAAGCTTGACATTTGTTAAACTAATCTCTATTTTTTTATAATTTAGTGGATGCTAAAAAGCATCCAAAAATCGTAAATGGTGATAACGCAGAGGGTACAATAATGCAATTTACCAGAGCGGAAGAATATGGCATTTTTGGCGTGATTTATCTTGCTGAACAACCGGAAGGCAAAGTTGTTTCTCTGGCAGAAATCGCTGAAACCGAAAATGTCCCGGATAAATTTTTGGCAAAAATATTCCAGAACCTGACCAAAACCGGAATTGTTAGATCTCATCGTGGTGTCAAAGGCGGCTTTTCCCTTATAAAAGACCCCAAAACCACCACCGTCCGCGAAGTTGTTGAAGCCATTCAAGGCCCATATCATTTGATTAAGTGTCTTCAGGATGCCAATTGCTGCGGTAAGCATGAAAGCTGTCCCATTAAGGTAGTACTAATGAAGGCTGAAAAGAAACTTTTGGAAGTTTTCAGCGAATATACTATTTCTGATTTGATCCAATGGAAAAAGGAAAACCCTCCCAAGGAGAATTGAAAAGAATTTTACCCTAGTTTACAGGCAAAATCCGTATCTCTTACTAATTAATAAAATTCTAAACGGTTTTAGAGGAGTATTCTATTATGTCAGTCAAATCAGACAATTGGATAAAGAAAATGTCGACGAAACATGGTATGATTCGCCCATTTTCCGCCAAGCAAGTCAAAAAGGGTATAAGTTACGGATTGTCTTCTTATGGTTATGATATTCGCGTTGCCGATGAATTTAAAATCTTCACTAATGCCAATTCATCAATAATCGACCCTAAGAAATTTTCGAAAGATTCCTTTATAGATATTAAGGCCAAATCAATTCTGGTTCCGCCAAATTCATTTGCTTTGGCCCGGACCGTTGAATACTTCAAAATTCCGCGGGATGTTATTACTATTTGCCTTGGCAAATCAACCTATGCTCGTTGCGGAATTATCGTCAATGTCACTCCCTTTGAACCGGAGTGGGAAGGATTTGCCACTCTGGAAATTTCCAATACTACTCCCCTGCCTGCTAAAATTTATGCCAATGAAGGAATTGCTCAAATTCTGTTCTTTGGCGCCGATGAAATATGTAAGGTTTCTTATAAAGATAAAAAGGGAAAATATCAGGGGCAAAAAAGTATTACTTTACCGCGAACGCTTTAGCTATTTTGAAGAAATTTGCAAATTCATTTTTTTGGAGATATAACCTATGATAGAAAAAACAAAAAAATCTAACGTTTCAACCGAAGCGGTACCCCAGACTAAAAGGGAAATGGTGACGATTGACGGTAACACGGCGGCTGCCCATGTGGCTCACGCCATGAGCGAAGTTATCGCCATTTATCCCATTACTCCCTCCTCTAACATGGGTGAAATCGCCGACGAGAAATCGGCGCGAGGCGAAAAAAATATTTGGGGCACGATTCCCGACGTTGTTGAAATGCAATCCGAGGGTGGCGCATCGGGCGCTATACACGGAGCTACAACGGCAGGAGCCTTAACGACGACATTTACGGCCTCTCAAGGCCTCCTATTAATGCTTCCCAATATGTTTAAAATATCCGGCGAGTTAACATCAACGGTTTTTCATGTATCGGCTCGTTCCGTTGCGACGCATGCTCTCTCGATTTTCGGTGACCACTCCGATGTCATGGCCGCTCGCTCAACCGGTTTCGGCCTGCTTGCCTCTGGCTCGATCCAGGAAGTCATGGATCTGGCCTGTATCGTCACCGGCGCCACTTATGAATGCCGGATACCCTTCGTTCATTTCTTCGACGGGTTTCGGACGTCGCATGAAGAACAAAAAGTTGAACAGATTACTTTCGATGATATGCGAGCCATGATTGATATGAAATATGTCGCCGATCATCGCGCCCGTTCCCTGAGCCCGGATCATCCAACAATCAAAGGTTCATCGCAGAATCCCGATGTCTTTTTCCAGGCCCGTGAAACGATTAACAAATATTACCAGGACGCGCCCGCCATTGTCCAGAAATATATGGACCGATTCGCCGCTCAGGTAGGTCGCAAATACAATCTCTTCGATTATTTCGGCGACCCCAAGGCGGACTGCATTGTTATTATGATGGGATCGGGAGCCGAAACGATGCATGAGATGGTTGATTATCTCAATGCCCAGGGCGAGAAGGTTGGCCTGATAAAGGTCCGGCTGTACCGTCCGTTCTCGATCGATGCTCTTATGAAAGCTATTCCGTCCAGCGTTACAAAAATCGCTGTTTTGGACAGAACCAAGGAACCTGGCGCCGTTGGTGAACCACTTTATGGCGATATTCAAACCGCCGTCAGCGAATCAATGAAAACCGGCACGGCTCCATTTAAGGATTACCCGATTATCGTCGGTGGTCGTTACGGCCTTAGCTCGAAAGAATTCAATGCCCCAATGGCCAAGGCGGTTCTTGACAATCTTAAAAACGATGTTCCCAAAAATCATTTTACGGTCGGCATCAATGATGATGTGACATTCATGAGTCTTGATGTTGATTATTCGTTGGATATTGAAGGTGATAATACTTTCCGTGGACTGTTTTACGGTCTTGGTTCCGATGGTACCGTCGGCGCCAATAAAAATTCAATTAAAATAATCGGCGAAAATACCAACAATTTTGCCCAGGGATATTTCGTTTACGATTCCAAAAAGGCTGGTGCCGTTACAGTTTCACATCTTCGCTTTGGCAAGAATCCTATTCGGCGTCCCTACCTGATTAATTCCGCTAATTTTGTTGCCTGTCATAATTTTTCATTCTTGGAAAAATATGATATGCTCGGCAAATTGATCAATGGCGGCACTTTCTTGCTGACGTCGCCTTTTGGCCCCGATGAAGTCTGGGATAATATTCCGGTCGAAGTGCAACAGCAGATTATCGACAAGAAATTAAAATTCTATGTTATCGATGCTATAAAACTCGGCCAGCAACTGGGCCTTGGCGCGCGTATTAATATGATTATGCAGACCGCTTTCTTCAAGATCAGTAATATTTTACCGGAAGATGAAGCGATTAAAGCTATAAAAGATGCAATTATTAAGACTTATGGTAAAAAAGGCGAAAAAATCATCAAGATGAATTTTGCTGCCGTCGATGGCGCCATTGAAAATATTCATCAGGTAAAATACCCCAACAAAGCCACCAGTAAACTCAAACGCCCGCCGATTGTCCCCTTGGATGCCCCTGATTTTGTCCAGAATGTCACGGCCAGAATCATTGAAGGCAAGGGCGATGATCTCCCGGTTTCGGCGATGCCCGATGATGGTACATTTATGACTGGTACGACCAAATATGAAAAACGTAATATTGCTGTCGATATTCCGGTTTGGGACGAAGAGGCCTGTATTCAGTGCGGAATCTGTTCTATTGTCTGCCCTCACGCTTGCATCCGTATGAAAATTTACGACGAAAAGGATCTTAAAGGTAAACCGAAAACTTTCAAATCGGTTGACGCCAAGACCAAGCCGTACAAAGGTATGAAATATTCGCTTCAGGTTGCTCCCGAAGATTGCACCGGATGCGAAATGTGCGTCAACGCTTGCCCAGCCTTTGGCAAAGATGCCGACGGCAACAAGACCGACCGCAAGTCCATTTATATGATGCCTCAGCTTCCGCTCCGTGAACAGGAATCAATAAATTGGGATTTCTTCTTATCAATTCCGGAAACCGACCCGGCCCTGTTCAATGCTGAAACTACCAAAGGAAGCCAGCTGATTAAACCGTTGTTTGAATTCTCCGGCGCCTGCGCCGGTTGCGGTGAAACTCAATATGTAAAATTGGTCACTCAATTATTTGGGGATCACGCTTTAATCGGCAATGCCACCGGATGTTCCTCGATTTATGGCGGTAATCTGCCAACGACACCATATACGATTCGCTCCGATGGACGTGGCCCGGCCTGGTCCAATTCGCTCTTTGAAGATAATGCCGAATTCGGAATGGGTATGCGCTTGGCTGTCGATAAAATGAAAACGCACGCTTTGGAATTGGTCTATGAATTATGCCCTGAAGATTTTGAGGCGATTGCTAATGCCGATCAGAAGACTCAAATGGGTATTGAAAACCAGAGAGTTAGAGTTGCCAAATTAATCGAAAAGCTTAAGACAATAAAAAATCCGAAAGCCGATCACCTGCGAACCATTGCTGATTATCTTGTTAAGAAATCAGTCTGGGCCTTTGGCGGTGATGGCTGGGCGTATGATATCGGTTATGGCGGACTTGATCATGTCATGGCCTCTGGCCGTGACGTCAATGTCCTGGTTCTTGATACTGAGGTCTATTCCAATACCGGCGGGCAAATGTCCAAAGCCTCGCCCATGGGCGCGGTTGCTAAATTTGCCGCGGCCGGACGCCCGCTACCCAAAAAAGATCTCGGCATGATGATGATGTCCTACGGCAATGTCTTTGTGGCACAGGTTGCTCTTGGCGCCAGTCATAATCAGACGGTTAAAGCGATTGCCGAAGCCGAAAAATATGATGGCCCGTCAATAATTATTGCCTATTCTCACTGCATTGCACACGGCATCAATATGGCTCATGGCTTGGAAAATCAGGAAAGAGCGGTCAAGTCCGGTCATTGGATTCTGTATCGCTATAATCCTGATTTAATGAAGGAAGGCAAAAACCCATTGCAACTTGATAGCAAACCTCCGACAATCAGCTATGAAGATTACGCCTATCAGGAAGTCCGCTTTAAAACCTTAAAGGCGGCTCATCCGGAACGGGCGGCGATGCTTCTCAAACACGCCCAGGCCGATGCTTACAAGAGATACAACCTCTATAAACAACTGTCCGAGATGGATTATAGTAATATTTATTCCGCTCCGGCAGAATAATGGCAATGACCATTTAATTATATATTATAATTACAAAAAAAGAGCACTCCGGTGCTCTTTTTTTATTCTGTTAATTCCCTCTAAGTCATTGTCAAATATAACCATAATAAACTTTTGCCCCCGCAATCTCCCTTAAAGTATCCCCAAAATCTACCGATATATAAAAAGACAATTGAAAACTCAAATTTTAAGGAGTATCTATGCTTAAGAAAATCGCAATCCTAACCGCTCTGCTCTTATTGGCCGTCGCGGTAACGTCTGCCTTTGCAGATACGGAAGACGAGATTATTGCCAAATATCTCAAGAAAACCGAAAAAAAACATGCCAATAAAATTGGTTTCATTTCGACCAATTTTTCTTACGGAAAATTGTCCAATGATATCGGCTACAATTCATTCAGCTTCTCCGCCAGTTCAGATCTGACCGAGTTGAACGGTTCCGTACATCCTCACGAGAGAATCTATCGTTCCAAGGAATTGGGATTGAGTCTTGGTATGATGGTATCACCCAAGGCCGCCTTAAGCTTCGGTTTTGACTATTGGCTAAATATGAACACAAAAGTCACGATTGACCAGACAACAACCATTGGAACTCTTGATATTCCAGAACTTTATGTCGATGATGCATCCTTGAATGTCTACGGTATCAAGGCCGGTTTTGACTACTATTTTCTGGATCATCCCGATAATGAAGGCATTCTGAATAAATTGGCTTTAAAATTAGGCGGCGGCACCGGTTACTATTTTGCCAGTTGGGACGTCTGGAATGAGACCAGCGATCAGGCCGAACCGCTTAAGGCTAACTCATTTGCATTATGGGTCAATGGCGGCGCAGAATACCCAATCGGCTTTGCCGGCCTGATTGTCGGAGCCGATGTTAGCTACTTTTTCTTGAACTTTTCCGACGTAACTTCATACAATCAAGAAACCGGTGATTTAACGATGGCTTATTTAACCGGTGGAGACAAAGTGGAACTTAATTTTTCCGGTCCCAGGGCTAAAATTATGTTGAAGAAATACCTTTTATGGTAAAATTGGGGTTGACACCTTAATATATTGACATATTTTGACCGGATGTAAGGGAAGTTACTAATTAAGAGGTGAAAGTTGAAGAAAATTAGTATTGGTTTAATCGGTTTATTACTCATTTTTTCTGTTTCTGTAAACGCTCAAACCGGCGAACCGGCCAAATTATCGGTCGAACGAACCGGAGCCATTGGGCCGCCAATGGGAAAAATTGCGTTTATCCGAAGTGGCGATCTTTGGGTAATGGACTGGGACGGTCGAAGTCAATTTAAGGTTGTTACCGCTCAGAATGCCGATGGCGGCCTGTCCTGGGCTCCCGGGGATAAACGGATTGCCTTTCCCCGTAAAGGTACCGTCGATGTTCACGGTCCCGACAATATGGGTGGACAGCACAAAATTTACGACATTTTCATTGGCTATCTTGATACTGCCACGGTGACTCAGAATACCAACTGGTGGTATATGGTTACCGGCAAAATGGGCTCCCGCTATCCGCAATGGTCGAAAGACGGCAGCAAGATTATTTTCACGCACGATCTTAATGCCAATTTTATAAATGCCATGAGACCTAATTATCAAACCGCCTGGGTTGATACGGCTGGCGGGGAAATCCATGTTTTCAGAAATGATTTCAACAATTACAGTGAC
>JBDRRI010000299.1:0-17361 GCA_043825815.1 Candidatus Zixiibacteriota bacterium | reverse complement strand
TTTATTATACTTTAAATAATTAAATATATAGCAGGCAGGAGTTTAAAGAGAGTTGATTTTAAATGGTCTTTTTCATATTATGCCACAACAGAGGACCGACAATAATGAACCGTTTTTTTGAATTTACAAAACCTCAGTTGGGAGTGATAGGCTTTCTGGTCGTCTTGCTGATTTTAGTTTCGACTTATCGCTTCATCCGCGGATATGCCAAAGTCGATGAAACCAGTCTCAAATTCACCGTGGCTATCGGCGATAATGACACTCGATATCAACCTCCGTTCATTGTTGATCTGAATCTCTCCCCGGCTGATTCACTGGAACTTTTACCGGGTATAGGTCCGGTTTTGGCCGAACGAATCGTTGCTTTCCGGGATTCGAGCCGCTTTGAAAAAGCCAGTGATATTTTAAAAGTAAAAGGGATTGGCTACGATAGATATGAAAAGCTGCAACCCTACATTGAGGTTAAAACGTGGTAACATTATCGACCGTGAAATACGGCGTTGAGATAGGTTCAAAGAAAATAAAATTGATTGAGTGCCGGAATCTTTCGGGCCGGGAGAAATTCGAAAAGATTATTGATGCCAATATAGACTCGCTGAATCCAGATTTATGCGATCATACCGCCGATTTATATTTCTCCATCCCGGAGCCGGAGGCGATTATTAAACAGATTCATATTGGCGATAATAAACTTCTCGATCCTGGCAAGCGGGCCCAGTTCGAAATGGAAACATCGCTTCTCGATGACAACGATAACTACTATTACGAATCATATCCGACTGAATCCGAATCCGAACGACTGGCGGTCGCTTTTAATAAAAAAACGGTTGATGATAAAGTGGCCTGGCTCAATGATCATCTGAAATCGCCGGCCGGTTTTAAACTTCGCTCGCTATCGATGGCTTCGGCTTATCAAAAATATTTCTTTCATGAGACCGGACATATTATCTGTCTGGCCGATTTTAATGAAAATATTATCTCATATGCCATTATTAAAAACGATATTCCGATTATTCTCGGCGCCGTCCATAAGAATGAGAGCGATATAAATGACCTTCTACTTGATTTTATGGCGACAATTCAATATCAATTGGCGCTTCAGAAAAACCATGGGAACAGCATTCCCCTATCAAAAATACTTTTGTCAGGAGAAAATGCTTCCACGGAACTGGTCGAAAAACTTGGAGATCGAATTAAAATAAATACAGCGCTACCCTCGCCCAAAAAAGAATTTTTTTCTGATGAAACTTTTGAGCTGGCTGTTTCAGCCATGGCCGGTCTGGGATTGACGGTTTAGGAACAATGCGAATATCAGGCGGTCAATATCATGGTCGTAAAATCGATGCTCCTCCGGGACTAATAACGCGTCCGACAATCGATAAGGTCAGGCAGGCAATATTTAATATTCTGATGCATGATATCGACGGCGCCACATTTCTGGATCTATTCGCCGGTTCGGGGGCGGTCGGAATCGAGGCGGTATCGCGCGGCGCAAAATCGGTCATTTTTGTCGAGTCAGGACGGAAGCAGGTTGAGATAATTCAAAAAAATCTTAAAAAGGTTAAACTGGATGCGAATATTTTGGATGATGATTACAAAACGGCCAGCCGGATATTGAACAGCCAGAAAAAGCAATTTGATATTGTCTTCGCCGATCCCCCGTATCTTGAAATTTCGCCGCTTGAGGTTATCGATACAGTTATTGAATATGACTTGCTAACCCCCAAGGGATTGCTTATTATTGAGCATAAATTCGGCGCGTTGACCGAGAATGATAAATTGAAATTGCTCAAGAAACGGAAATTCGGACAAACCGAAATTTCGTTTTTTGGAAGGATTCCAATCGAAAATGAGTAAAATTGCGATCTATCCCGGGACTTTTGATCCGATAACCAACGGACACCTTTCATTGGTCCAGCGGGCTTCGGCCTTATTTGACAAACTGATTGTAGCGGTAGCCGACAATATCAATAAGAAGACTCTGTTTAATTCTGAAGAACGGTACCTTCTGGTGAAAAATTGTCTGACGGATATAGACAATGTCGAGGTTATTAAATTTGAGGGACTTCTGGTTGATCTAGCCAGAAAACATTCCGCCTGTGCCATTATCCGCGGTCTTCGGGCGGTATCGGATTTTGATTATGAGTTTCAGATGGCGTTGATGAATCGTAAATTCGCCCATGATATTGAAACGGTTTTTCTTCTCCCGGCCCTGTCGTGGGTCTATCTATCATCGACCATTGTCAAAGATGTGGCGGCCCATGGGGGCGATGTTACCGGACTGGTTCCGGATGAAGTTGCCGCGGCGCTGATTAATAAATTGAAATAATTTTCTTTCTTAAAACCTGAATAAATTAGGATATATATTATGTCGGAAGATAATACCAATCAGAATGAAAGACCGCAGATTCCACTTGATGAGCTGATACGCAACCGGCGGCAGAAACTGGCCAACCTTCGCGAAAAAGATATCAATCCATTCCCGTATAAATACGATAGAACGCATACGGTCGGAGAGGCGGTCGAGCAGTTTGATGCGCTTGTCAAAAACGAGACGGTGATTCGGCTGGCCGGACGGATTATGCTCAAGCGGAAAATGGGCAAGGCAATCTTTGCCGATATCCATGATATGACGGGGCGGATTCAGGTTTATGCCAAAATTGATAATGTCGGTAAATCCGAATTTAAAATGTTTGACAAGCTTGATCTGGGAGATATTGTCGGCGCCGAGGGAACATTGTTTACTACTCAGACCGGCGAGAAGACGCTTCAGATAAGTACCTATGAGATTCTTTGCAAATCGGTTCACCCCCTTCCGGATAAGCATTCAGGGTTGGTCGATAAAGAGATGAGGTATCGGCGGCGGTATGTCGATCTTATCACGCATCCCGAGGTTCGTGAGACTTTTATCCAACGCGCCAAAATTATCAAGTCGATCCGTAATTTTCTCGATGAGCACGGTTTTCTCGAGGTGGAAACGCCGATTTTACAACCTCTTTACGGAGGCGCTTCGGCGCGACCGTTTGTGACGCATCATAATGCGCATCATGTCGATTTGTATCTCAGGATTGCCGATGAACTATATCTTAAGCGACTGATTGTCGGCGGATTTGATAAGGTGTGGGAGTTTTGCAAAGATTTTCGCAATGAGGGTATGGACCGCCTGCATAATCCGGAATTTTCGATGGTTGAGCTGTACTGGGCATATGCTGATTACAAAGATATCATGCAACTGTTCCAGGAATTGATTCGCAAGGTGGTATTTGATCTGCATGGCAAGTACAAGATACAATTTGAGGATATGGAGCTTGATTTCGAGCCGGAGTTCAAGGCGATTTCAATGATTGATGCAATCAAAGAAAAAACCGGAATAGATTTATTGGAGCTTGATTTTCAAGCGGCCCAGATAAAGGCGACGGAGGCCGGGATAGATACTGAGGGTTTGATTAACTGGGGCAAGGTCGTCGAGGCGTTTTTTGAAACGAAGGTTGAGCCATCTTTGGTACAACCGACTTTTATCACCGATTTCCCGATGGAAATTTCCCCGCTGGCGAAAGTGCATCGGAACCATCCCCGTCTGACGGAGCGATTTGAATGTTTTATCGGCGGTTTGGAGTGCGGGAATGCCTTTTCGGAACTGAACGACCCCGACGATCAGGAAGCGCGGTTTAAGGATCAGGTTAAGGCAGGCCGGGCGGGCGATGAGGAGGCACATCAGTACGACGAGGATTATGTCCGGGCGTTGCAGTATGGCATGCCCCCGACGGGCGGTTTGGGATTTGGGATTGACCGGTTAGTGATGATTTTAACGAATCAGCATTCAATCCGCGACGTCATTCTCTTCCCCCAGATGAAACCGGAACGAGAAGAGTAATTAGATAAAATATGTTGGTGCACGGGGACGTACACCAACCACAAATTTACTGTAGGGGCGTATCGCATACGCCCTTTTTGTTTGTGCATGGCATCCTCGTCTGCCATGGAAAGTGTTGGTAAGCGAAGACTTGCACCAATCACAAAATGAGTTATAGGCATTGTGGTTTTGGGCTACCTATATTTTATGTAACCCGAATTATGAATATTCCAATAAGCGTCAAGGAATTATCATCAATTTTCGGCACGCTCAAATTATATTGGCTGGTTTATTGAATATACCCGCTTTTTTTTGTATATACTTTCTCTATGGAATGGCTGACTATTGTTTGGATCGCTATCGGGCTTGGGATGGACGCTTTCGCCGTCTCCCTCGCCGTCTGCGCCTGCGGGCATATACTTAAACCGCGAGCAACGTTCCGTCTGCCATTTCATTTTGGGCTGTTCCAGTTTATGATGCCGATTATCGGCTGGTATCTCGGATCAACCATCGATCAATATATCAAAGATTACGACCACTGGATCGCGTTTACGTTGTTGGCTATTATCGGCGGCAAGATGATAATGGAATCATTCGACAAGAACCCGGAACATTTCAAAGAGGATGATCCAACCAAAGGCTGGTCACTCGTGATATTATCAGTCGCCACTTCAATTGATGCGCTCGCGGTCGGGCTGAGTATGTCGTTTCTTGGAATTGAGGTCTGGACGCCGAGTATAATAATTGGGATTGTGGCCGGGGCGATGACGTTGGTCGGGATGTCGTTCGGGAAAAAATTGGGAATGATGTTCGGCAAGCGGATGGAACTTATCGGCGGGTTGGTATTAATCGGAATCGGAATCAAAATAGTTATTGAACATTTGAATTGATATTTTATAAAAGATAATACCGGGTTTCTCGCCCTTTTGTGCTTTGGACGCCGACCAGCTAAAAATTGTCAAAAAAATTCTCTTGCATAAAGGCTGAAAAAATCATTTAATGATATTGCTTAGGGAAAAGATAAGAGGGGAGTATGATGCCCGGCAGTGAACGCCGAAATAAGAAGAAATCGGTCTTTGCGCCTATTAAACAGAATTTTGTCAACCGTCTGTCAAACACTGACGCCCGGGCGCGGCGGAATATTTTTCGGATATTTGGAGTAGTTGTCGCGGTTTTTTTGCTTTATTCTTTCTTCTCCGGCGACTGCGGTTTTATCCGAATCGCGAAACTTCATATCCAAAAACACCGGCTGATAAATACCAACCAGGAACTTCTGGTGGAGCTGGTTGATGCTGAAATTACCACTAATCGACTGCTGAATGATTTGAACTATATCGAATATATCGCCAGAACGAAGCATTTTCTCTCCAAGCCGGGCGAAACGATTTATCGTCTTCGGCAATAACGGTTTATCATGCCGCAGGTCAAATCAGAGGGAATTATTCTCCGATCGGTCAATTGGAAAGAAAATTCAAAAATAGTCACAATTTTCACCAATAATGCCGGGAAAATTTCGGTCATTGATCGGGGCGGCCGGTCGCTGAAATCGAAACGGGGCAGGTTAATGAATTTCAGCCGATTGGAGCTTAATTATTTCAAATCGGATAAATCGGGCATGGGATATATCTCGGAGGCGGATCCGCTGGAAGTATTCACATTTGAGCGGGAGGGAACGCTGGGCCGGCTGACATTCGGTTCGGCAGTGCTGGAGCTAATCAATGATCTGGTTCCTGAGGAGGAGCCGGTCGAGGGATTATATCATCTGACGCTCGATTATTTTCGGCTAATCGACCGGGCGGCCAAAAGTGCGATTACTTCGATTTTTATCGCATATTTTTTGAAATTGTTGTCGTTTTTGGGGTATCGGCCAAATTTCGCCGGGTGTATCGGGTGCGGAACAGAGGCGGACAAGACGGCGGTTAATAATTTTAACGGCAGTCTGAATCATAATTTTTCACCGGAACGGGGCGGATTGGTATGCGGGGCTTGCCAAATCGGTGGAGAATATTATATTAGGCTTTCTTCGGCACGATTGGCACAAATTTACAGCCTGCAAACATCGTCGCTGAGCGAAGCCGCAAATATTAAAGCGGGTTTCGTTGAGGCCGAAGAGATTATAGAGCTGTTGAAGGGCTTTTTGAAATACCAGACGGACACGCGCGATTTGAAATCGCTTAAGTTTCTGGAGAAGTTGAAAAATGCGAATTTGTAATAGAAAGAATGAAAATGGCAAAAGATAAAAGCAATGATAAGATGGAACGACTGGTGTCACTTTGCAAGCGGCGCGGATATGTTTTTCAATCATCGGAAATCTATGGCGGGTTAACCTCGTGCTGGGACTACGGACCGCTGGGCGCGGAACTGAAGCGGAATATCAAGACATTCTGGTGGGAGTCGATGACGAATCGGCGGGACGATATTGAGGGTCTGGATGCGGCGATTTTGATGCATCCGAAAGTTTGGGAAACTTCGGGGCATGTTGAGGGATTCAACGACCCGATGATCGACTGCAAAACATGCAAGGCGCGGTATCGCGAGGATGAACTGGAGGGGAAAACGCGCTGTCCGAAATGCGGCAATGAAACGCTAACCGAGGCAAAACAGTTCAACCTGATGTTCAAGACGTTTATGGGGCCGGTTGATGACAGCGGCTCGGTAATATATCTGAGGCCGGAGACGGCTCAGGGGATTTATGTCAATTTTCTCAATGTGAAGAATTCCTCGCGGCAGAAAATTCCATTCGGGATCGCGCAGATCGGCAAGGCGTTCCGTAATGAGATTACACCGGGGAATTTCATCTTCCGGACGCGCGAATTTGAGCAGATGGAGATGCAGTATTTTATTAATCCATCTGAGGATGAAAAATGGTTTGAGTACTGGAAAGCGCAGAGATGGGAATGGTATAAAGAGCTCGGTTTGAATGAGGCGAAACTTCGCTGGCACGAGCATGGTCCGGACGATCTGGCGCACTATGCCAAGGCGGCGTACGATATCGAGTATGAGTTCCCGTTCGGATGGAAGGAACTGGAGGGGGTGCACAACCGGACCGATTTCGATCTGTCGCGACATCAGGAAGCGACCGGCAAAAAGCAGATTTATATCGACGATGCGACTCAGGAAAAATATGTGCCTTATATTATTGAAACCTCGGCCGGATGTGACCGGACGATTTTAACGGTTTTAGTCGATGCTTATGATGAAGACCCGGAACGGGGCGAGAAATCGGCGGTACTGAAACTTTTGCCAAAAATCGCGCCGATTAAAGCGGCTGTTTTTCCGCTGGTCAAGAAGGACGGAATGCCGGAGGTGGCGATGAAAATCTACACCGAACTCAAGAAGCGGTTCAAGATGTTCTACGACGAGGCCGGTTCAGTCGGTCGGCGGTATGCCCGGATGGACGAAGCGGGAACGCCGTTCTGTATTACGGTCGACGGGCAAACACTTGAGGATGAGACGGTGACGGTCCGCGACCGGGATTCGATGGAACAGACGCGGCATAAAATTAACGAATTGGAAGATTATCTGGCCAAGCGGATTGAGGGGTAGATGCCAATGTTGTAGTATATATACTACAACATTGGCAGTCGTTTGATACCCTATGAAACTCACATAACTTACTTATATAAAACAACTTATGTAATATTTATTCAACTATTACAATAAATCTTATGTAGTATATATACTACATAAGATGGCACCAAATATGATTATCTTTTTTATTGACAAATATTTAACTGTATTTTACCTTATTTTTATGTTGTACATATACGATATATAAATTATGGATACAACCAGACTAAAAATAGCGCATAAAGATATCGAAAAAATCTTCAATGAACATTCGTTGAATATCTTTAAAAGAACCGATATCGAGAAAATTATAAAAGAGAACTGGGATTTTCTTCGGCTTGCGACCGGAACAACCACGCTCGGATTTATAAAATATCTTCTTCAAAATACGATTCTAAATGAGCATAAGTTTAAGTTTCCAAGTCGAACCGAAATTCGGTATAGCTGGGGTGAGCAATCACTCTATAAAATCATAGAGACGATCAGGCCGAATTCCTATTTTACTCATTATACGGCACTGTATTTTCATAACCTGACCGAGCAGATACCAAAAACGATCTACCTGAATTATGAGCAGGCTAAAAAACGGACGATAAATCGTGAGCTTGAGCAGGGTCGGATTCAAAGTGCCTTTCAGAGAAAGGTTCGGCAATCAAGTAATATCGCCGAAATTCAGGATTATCGGGTATGTCTGCTCAACGGGAAATTTACCGATCAACTGAGTGTTATTGAATTAAGCGGTGACTATGGCTATGATATCAGAACAACCAGTATTGAGAGAACATTAATCGATTGTACCGTCCGTCCGGTCTATGCCGGCGGGGTGCATGAGGTCTTGAATGGATATCGATTAGCTCAGGGTAAGGTGTCGATCAATAAGTTGGTTTCAATCTTAAAGAAAATCGATTATATCTATCCGTATTATCAGGCTATCGGTTTTTATCTGGAAAGAGCGGGGAATTATTCCGAGAGCGCTATTAATCTATTACGAAATTTTGATTTCAACTATGATTTCTATTTGACTCACGATATGAAAGAGAGAGAATATTCGCGCGAGTGGAGATTATATTATCCGAAGGGATTTTAGTTTTTTGCATATTGCGATAACATAATTAAAATAATGATCGAAACTTTTCGCTTTAACGTCTGACTTTAGCGTATCCAATAATCCCTGGAATCCGCTTTTATGAAGTGCTTTATATCGGTTTATTTCATTAAGAAGGTGCAAATCAACTTTCTTAGCAGAAAAGATATTTTTTAATAGGGTAATATTTTCATTACTATATAAATCAATATTGTAATTTTTAATTATAGTGTAGATATCGAAAAAGTCCCTAGCCCGCGGTACCGGTTCATGCGATTTAACCTGGTTTCGATACTCATCGGTTTGTTGGCAAATCGCTCGCAGTTTTTCAATTGCTATCATGGTCGGCGAATATAAAAAGATCGTCAGATCGTCTAATTCTCTATTGACCTTACCGGTACAAAACTCATACTTACTAATATCTATTTTAAAAACTTTATGTTGCATATGATTGATTGGCTCGGCGTTTCGTCGGCGATTTTCGAGATTATCTCTTTCACCAAGTTTTTTACTTTTATCTAAAATCTTGAAAGTAATTTCGTAACCACCCCAAAAATCTTTCATGTCATCGGTTATAATCGGCGGTTTATCTCTAAATATAATATCAAAAACCTCGAAATCATTTTCTTCAAATTCATGTATTAAGAGCGTTTCAATTTTACCTTCGATCTCCGCTCTTTTATCCTCTGGAAATTCAGACTCCATTGAAAAATCGAGATCGATTGAAGATCTTTGGGCTATTTTATATATGATATCAAGGGCATTGCCGCCTTTTAGCACCAAAACATCCATAAGGTAGTCATCGGAAAACATCGCTTTGATAGCAATTTCTTTAATTCTCGTAATTTTCTCCAAGTCCATGACGGTAATATAGAAATTAAACATTACTATTCAATCTCTATTATTTGCGTAATAGCTTTAGATAAGTTATATTTTAGATAGGTGAATTATGGATAATGAGTTGAAAGAAAAACTGGAGGCGCTGAGGGCGAATCTGAAATCGCTCGAGTCGGTACTGGTTGCATTCTCCGGCGGGGTCGATTCGACCTTCCTGCTTAAAATCGCGGTCGATACGCTCGGCGATAATGTGCTCGCGGTGACATCGTACTCCGAGGTCTCCCCCTCGGGCGAGCCGGAACAGGCGAAAGAGCTGGCGGAACTGATCGGCGCCAATCATGAACTGATCGAATCGAACGAACTGGATGATGAGAATTTTGTCAGTAATCCGGTTGATCGCTGTTATCATTGTAAGCATGGCTTGTTTACTAAGCTAACGAAAATTGCCGAGGAGCGGGGAATTAAATATGTGATCGACGGGGCCAATATTGACGATCTGAGCGATTACCGTCCGGGCCGGAAAGCTTCCAAGGAACTGTCGGTCAAAAGTCCTCTGCGCGAAGCAGGTTTGACTAAGGATGAAATACGAGCATTATCCAAAGAGATGAATCTTCCGACCTGGGATAATCCGGCGGCTCCCTGTCTGGCCTCGCGAGTACCGTATGGGATGAAGATTACTCCAGAAAAGCTGACAAGGATTGATAAAGCCGAAAATATTCTTCGCGAATACGGATTCCGGGAGTTAAGAGTGCGGGATCATGATCAAATGGCCCGGATAGAGGTACGTCGAAAGAATTTCGAATTTTTTATAAATGAGGAGAATCGGGTCGAGATTATTGACAAAATCAAGGCGCTTGGTTATAAATATGTGGCGCTTGATCTGGAGGGGTTCCGGTCAGGGTCTTTAAATGAGGTATTGAAGGCGAATAAAAATGAATAAAGAACATTTAAGATTACTTCTTGAAAATATAAAAAATGGCGAAATTGATGTTGATGCGGCAATGGAATCGCTTAAGTCAATGCCGTATGACGATCTCGGATTTGCCAAACTGGACACACACCGGGACCTTCGCAAAGGTTTCCCCGAAGTAATATTCTGCCAAGGAAAAACAATCGATCAGATCGTGATGATATTTCAGCGATTTCTTGAGATGGGTCAAACGGTGATGGCAACCAGAGCCGAACCGGAGGTGTATAAGGCGGTCAATAAGAAATTCAAAGAGGCGGTCTATCATGAGGCGGCCCGAATAATATTATTGGGCCGAGTACCGGAACCGAAAAATGGCGAATATATCGCGGTCATCTGCGCGGGAACATCGGATATACCGGTAGCAGAGGAGGCGGCGGTCACGGCGGAGGTGATGGGTAATAGAGTTGATCGGCTGTTTGATATTGGCGTTGCGGGGGTACATCGTTTACTTGATAATAAAGAGCGCTTATTTAAGGCAAATGTGGTCGTGACGGTCGCGGGAATGGAGGGAGCGCTGGCCTCGGTGGTCGGCGGCATGGTCGACAAACCGGTAATTGCGGTACCAACCTCGATTGGTTACGGAGCGAATTTCCACGGGTTATCGGCTCTGTTGTCAATGCTCAACTGCTGTTCACCAGGCGTGTCAGTAGTAAATATCGACAACGGTTTTGGCGGCGGATATATGGCGGCATTAATCAATTTGATGTCATCGAGGAAAGATAAATAATGCGTATTGCTTATTTTGATTGTTTTGCCGGAATCGCCGGTGATATGGTTTTGGGAGCGATGGTTTCGGCCGGAGTTAATGTCGATGAATTATGTGCGGAACTCGACAAACTGAATCTTGATGGCTGGAAAATCGAGACGGAGTACATTATCAAGCATGGTATCACCGGGACGAAAGCGCTTGTTATCGCCGAGGAGCAAAAGGCACACCGTCATTTGAGGCATATTGTGGAGATAATCGACAATTCCTCGCTTAGCGATAAAATCAAAGACAAGAGTAAAAAGATATTTACGCGATTGGCCGAGGCGGAGGCTAAGGTCCATAATACAACCCCGGAGAAAATTCATTTTCATGAGGTCGGGGCGGTTGATGCAATAATAGATATAGTCGGCTCGGTCATCTGTTTTGAAATATTGGGGATTGAAAAGATTTACTCCTCAAAAATTCATGTCGGGACCGGATTTGTCGAGTGCCAGCACGGAAGGATCCCTCTCCCCTCGCCTGCAACAGCGGAACTTCTGGCAGGAAAACCGATTTATTCAACCGGAATCGAAAGCGAGCTGACAACTCCAACCGGGGCGGCAATTATATCGACGCTGACGGAATCGTTCGGCGCCATGCCGGAGATGAAGGTCGGTAATATTGGGTATGGAGCCGGAACACGGGATCTTCCGATTCCAAATATGCTGAGAGTATTTATAGGCGAAACCGAGGCGGGTAAATTTGAAGCAGATATGATAACACGGATTGAGACAAATATCGATGATATGATCCCGGAATTTTTTGATTACCTGTTTGAGGAGATGTTTTCCGCGGGAGCGCTCGATATGTTTCTGACTCCGGTCATTATGAAAAAGTCGCGCCCGGGGACGATGGTGACAATCCTTTCGCCCAATAATAAAGTCGACGAACTGCTGGCTATTCTGTTTCGAGAGACGACAACCTTTGGGGTTCGCATTCAACAGGTTGCTCGGAAGAAGTTAAAAAGGGAATTCAAGACGGTTGAGACTAAATACGGCACGATTAAAGTCAAGGTGGGATATATAAATGAACACACCAAGTGCGTGCCGGAATATGAGGAATGTAAGGCGGCGGCAATTAAGCATGGCGTTTCGATTCGCGAAGTCTATAACGAAGCTTTGAAATTTTCTGAATAACAACTCTTTTATTTCAATAGAATCATTTTTTTGGAATCGATGAATTGATCGGTTTCAATTCGATAGAAATATATTCCCGAGGCGACCGGTTGGCCATTTTTATCGGTGCCGTTCCATATGACATTATGATTACCGGCTGATACTGTTTCATCGACGAGCGTCGTCACTTTTTGTCCGAGGATATTGTAAATTGAAATCTTGACGGGCGATCTGGTTGGCAGAGAATATTCGATCATTGTCGATGGATTGAACGGATTGGGGTGGTTTTGGGAGAGCGAGAATGAGGTGGGGAGCATGATGGAATCTGGATCGGTATCTAAGGTGAAGTCAATTTGCATTTTTAGAAGAAATGCCGTGTAGTCATATTTTCCACCGGCCAGATATATGGTACTATCATTCGCTTGATAGGCAAAATCGGGTTCGGCCCGAATTGTTAGATTTCTTTTAAACTGGAAATTTCCATTTTCGTCTGCTCCCAGTATAAAAATTCCTCCGCCATAATCGCCAGCAATTAGATTTCCGCCACCAAATGAAGATACTGATCCGACATAAGGGTAAACAAGAATTTTGCCCAGAGAAGCGGCCCAGATTGTATTTCCATTATTATCGAATCGAGCCGCAATCAATTCGCTTGAATCGCGTACTGTCGCGACTGTAAATGTTCCATCCGAATTCTTAACGTAGGCCATATAGTCACCGGAGTGGAAATCGGCTTCCAGAAAATGACTGGTCCATACTTCCTCGCCCATTGAATCGAATTTCATTGCCAAAAAGGAACGCATTGTCGTTATCTCATTGATCCCCCATCCAGTCGCGATTACTCCGTTATCAAAAGTAGGAATAACTCGGGAGTTCATAAATGTATTGGTTTGACTAATCCATAGCGAATCACCGAGAGAGTCGATTTTAAAAATAAAACCATCTCCTTGATTATCCTCACCGGAAAATACAAAGCCATGATCAATAGTCCCCGTAAAATCAAACATGTTGAAAGGATAAAAATCAAATTGCATCAGTGAATATCCAGTATCATAAATTTCATTACCCAATGAATCTATTTTAATTAAACGAAGTGAACCATCAGGACTATCTCTCTTATAACATCCGATGACATAATTGTCGGTATTGGTTTCGACAATATTTATGGCATATTGATCGTACCATGGATTATCATCCATAGGAAACCTGGATGTCCAAAGAGTATCGCCGTCTAAATTCACCTTAAGAATAACGATATCGCAACAATAATAGAAATTTCCAAAAGATTCATGACCAACAAATACGAAATTGGAATCAGATGCAAAAATACCATCATTAATTAAGAACCTATTTGTATCTCCTGCGGTAAAATCATAAGTGATATTATAAAGAATATCAACATTTTGGCCAAAAATTGATGCCGCTAACAAAATAATATAGCTAAGATAAAATGCGATTTTCATAATTCCTCAGTTTGTTGACTGATATATACTAATAAAAGACAGTTAGTCTATATAAAAATTTTTAAACTTTTAAAAGATTTACCCGTCATATTACCTTGGTAGTAAATCAATTTAAGTTGAGGAGTTTGTTTATGGTGTTGAGAATATTATTAGTTTTTATAATTGGGACTTTAATTGTGTGGGGTAATGTCTTGGCAGATAATAATGAGCATAGTTTTATTGATATGGAAGAACGACTATGGGAATTGAAGGGTGATAAGGATTATGATGAGGCATTGAGTCTTTTGGATTCTATCAAGAATTCATATCCGGAAAATGAGTTTGAAATAACCGATTGGTACGGCAACCTGTATCTTGATACGAAACAGTATGACAAGGCTTATGAAATCTGGGCCGACGGGCATGAGAAAGGATATTTTTATCTTCTTCATCCGCAGCTTCCCCCATTTAAAGAAATCGCCGAAACAGATGAATTTAAAAAGCTGTCGGAAGTCGATCTGGATCTTCGGTCAAAGGCATTGGAAAAATCAAAATCTATTCGCGAAATCGTTTTACCGGAAAATTATAATAAAACAAAAAAATACCCGCTTCTTATAGCACTTCACGGCGGCAGCAGCACAATCGAAAGGGCCAAGAGCCACTGGCATTCGGATAAATTGCAGAGTGATTTTATAATCATGTTTGTCCAGTCGTATAGATATTACAATTTAAAGAAATTCGGCTGGAGCGGCGGCGATGAACGGGCGAGGGCCGATATTAAGGCACTTTACGAAGAAACCGTAGCTGAGTATAATATCGATACCGCTCGGGTCGTAATTGGCGGGATGTCAGCCGGCGGCTCGATGGCGCTCGATATGGCCGGATGCGGTCTTATTCGATTGGCAGGATTTTTCGGGGTCTGCCCCGGAAAACCAGCCAGTATGACCGATTCCGAAATAAAAAGTATGGCTGAACGGGGAGTTAAATCATTTATAGTCGCCGGCGAAACCGATATGTTTAGATCGCGGCAGGATGAGTTGATGGCCTCGTTCGATCAGTTTTCGGTCGATTATGATTTCCATGAGATTAAAGGAATGGGCCATGAATATCCCGAGGATTTCAGCCGCTGGATTGATATCGGGCTGGATTATTTATTGAATCAAAAGCAATTATGATAAATTGACATTTTTTTCCGATTAGTTATATTGAAACTGGTTACTGGAAATTCTGTTATAGAATTGGCGGAAATCAGTTTTTCTTCCGAATTATTTTGCTGAATCGGTAGTATAATAATTGGAAGAACGATGTCACGAATTGCCTTGCCGAAGGCGATGTCATGCACCGAGTGCATGGGGGTGAAATGGTTTCGACGGGATTGGTGAGGGGTTATCGGCGTGCCGAGAAATGTCGGTTTTCTCGTTAAACATCCGACACACTAACAATAATTGGCGAATATGATTACGCCATGGCTGCCTAGTTTATAACTAGTTGATGTGCCCGTTCTACCGGCCTGTTGTCTTTCCGGGTCGGATAGAGCGACGGTCAGGAAGACTCGGTAGGTGCGACGCCTTTAAACACCGCTTAAAAAGCAAAGGCTGGTTTCGGTTTCAGCCCGCCTCTCGGTGGGGATCGAAACGAGAACAAAAGAGAGGCTACGCACGTAGATGATGGCTTGGCACTTATTTCGGACGGGGGTTCGATTCCCCCCACCTCCATTTAATTTTCTCTATTTCTTGTAACTTTCCACTTGACAATAGATTATAGATTCTTATATTCCTCTTTGAAAGGACTTGTGCCATGTTTGTGCCAAGTCGGTTTATTTATGGCGAGAATCTATCAAAGAGGAAAAATCTGGTATATAGACCTGACTTATAAAGGTCGAAGAGTCCGGAAGAAGGTCGGCACTTCTAAGCGGATGGCCGAGCTTGCCTTAAAAGACGCCGAGATCAAGATAATCAAAGACGAATATGGTTTCTCCAAAAGTGATATTACAATCGAATCCCTGATCGAGAAATTTCTGGAGTATAACCGGACTAATCATCGAGCCTCTACAACGAAACGGTATAAAGCGGTTACTGATCATTTCAAACGATTCATCACAGAAAAGCGCAATGATATAATCCTGGTTTCACAGCTGACTCCGGAGATAATTGAGGGCTATAAGACTTTTCGTCGGGATGAATGGATAAATCCCAATGGCAAATCGCCCGATTCTGAAAACGCTAGACAAGGAGCCAGGGCCCGGACGGTGAATCTGGAGCTGGAAGGTCTAAAAACGATGCTCAACCTGGCCATCAAATGGGACTATCTTAAAGAAAATCCCTTCAAGCATGTAAAACCTTTAAAGGTCGATGACAAGAAATCTCTCCGATTTTTGACAGCCGAGGAATGTAATCGATTCCTGGAAGTTTGCCCAAAAGACCTATATCCGGTTTATTTCACGTTCATAGCTACTGGAATGCGAAAGTCTGAACTTGAATATCTCTGCTGGAATGATATTGATCTTACAAGACGGAAAATCTATATCCGAAGAAAGCAGAACTGGCAACCCAAGACAGGCGAGCGCGAGATACCTATCAGCGACGACCTGTTTCAAATCCTCTCCGATCACAGGAAAAGGAACCGGAAAGCGACAAAAGATGATTATGTGTTTCATATCGTCGAAAGCGATAAATCACACAATATGCTTCGGAACGAGCTGATTAAAATCGCCGAAAAAGCCGGAATTGAGGATTTCACTAAAGTCCACACTCTCCGCCACACTTTCGCCAGTCATTTGGTAATGCAGGGTGTCGATTTGCCGACAGTCCAGAGGTTAATGGGTCATGCAAGCGTAGAAACCACTATGATTTATGCCCACCTCGCCCCTGATCATTTGTCTAAAGCTGTGAATAAGTTGCCAATCAAAGTCTTTAGCGACTAGAGTAGGAATTATGTTATGAGCAACTTGACAAAATGTATAGTGACATATCTTGACCTTGTAGATATATCCGAAATGATTACTCTTGAGGACTCTCGTGCAACGACGATTATGCAGGATTTCCATTCCATTGTACACTGTGCAGTAAATAGCCAAATGCCAAATCACTCGCATGCGTACGTTTGGAACGATTCCGCGCTACTGCTGGCAGAGGTTTCGCATAGTCCAAGTTGTGAAGCAGTTCTGCGAGAGGTGGACGCATTGAAAAGACAGGTTGATAAAGTGAGAAGTTCCTATGTCATAAGCGTCAAGGGGCATACTATTGCACTACCAAAAACGCAATGTCCCTTTTGTTTTTCGACACCTGACGATCCAGCTAGGTTTGTATTTATAAAGGCATCAAGCTATGCTTTTGCCAATTGTTTTAAGATTGAGCATGAACTTGGTAATCTTAAAAAGGCATATTATCTAGACAGTAGAATCGTAGACGAAATTCCAGACATTAATACAGCAAATCGTCAACCTATGGCTTTACTTCCTGACAATTACATCAGAGATATTTGTCTATTTGATGGATACTTATGGAATGAGTCAGCTTAATAGTCCAAACAGAAGAATGTCTTACGTGCGAGCCTATAGTAATGGTAAGAACTTATAGAGAATCTAGTGTCCGCCTGTCCCCCAATTTTTTGTAGTTTTTAGCCACTTCTGTCGCATAAGAGTTAAAAGGAAGGGAATTAATAAATGGATTCGTGTATCGTGTTTATTTTGGTATTAAAATGTCTTCCACTGAATCTCCATTGTTAAAAACATAGAGATATG
>JBDRRI010000298.1:0-6799 GCA_043825815.1 Candidatus Zixiibacteriota bacterium | reverse complement strand
CTCTCGGATTATCAAACTGAGCCATGGCCCCGACCGTTTTTACTATGGCGTTATTCATGACCACCTCCGGAGTTATGATGAGGGTCGGCCTCCGGTAAGACGCCCTTAACCTCGGACATCGATATCATTGGCAACAGTCTTATGAAAAGCAGGAAGAGCGTGAAAAAGAGGCCGAAGGAGCCGATAAAGGTCAAGATGTCCCAAATCGACGGGGCATAATAATCCCAGTTGGCGGGCAGGAAGTCGCGGGAGAGCGATGTTACAACGATGACAAAACGCTCGAACCACATTCCGACATTTATCAAAATCGAAGCAATAAACATAACCGGAACGGTTCGCCGTAATTTTTTAATCCAGAACAGCTGCGGAACAAGAACATTGCAGGAAATCATAATCCAGTAGGCCCAGGCATAATTGCCGAAGGCTCTATTTATAAAGGTGAACTGTTCGTACATATTGCCGGAATACCAGGCAATAAAAAACTCGGTGGCATATGCATACCCGACCATCATACCGGTTAAAAGCATAATCTTATTTATTTTTTCAAGATGATTTAAGGTGATTAAATTTTCCAGATGGAATATTTTCCGTGCAATCACGGAGAGAGTCATCACCATTGCAAAACCTGAAAATATCGCCCCGGCCACGAAGTACGGGGGGAATATCGTAGTGTGCCAGCCGGGAATAATTGAGACGGCAAAGTCTGTGCTGACCACGCTATGCACCGATAAAACGAGCGGCGTAGAAATACCCGCCAGAATCAGATAGGCCAGTTCATAATGCCGCCATTGCCGATTGCCGCCGCGCCAGCCGAGCGATAACAGGCCGAAGATAATTTTCTTGGTCTTATTGATGGCCCGATCGCGAAGAGTGGCCAGATCCGGAATCAGTCCGGTGTACCAGAAAAGGAGAGAGGCGGTGAAATATGTTCCGACCGCGAATACGTCCCAGAGGAGCGGCGAGCGGAAATTAGGCCACATACTCATTTGATTGGGCAGGGGAAACATATAATATGCAATCCAGATACGGCCAACGTGAATCCCGGGAAATATCAAGGCGCAGGATACGGCAAACAGGGTCATCGCCTCGGCAAACCGGTTGATTGAGGTCCGCCATCTTTGTCTCAAAAGAAACAGAATCGCCGAGATAAGCGTTCCCGCATGGCCGATACCGACCCACCAGACAAAATTGATAATCGCCCAGCCCCATCCCACGGGATTGTTTAAGCCCCATACGCCAACGCCTTCCCATATCAGATAGCCGATTGAGCCAAGGAGAACCATTAAAAGGGAAAGCGCCGCTCCAAAGGCGAGATACCAAACCTTCGGTGTTTTCACATCGATAACACCGGTTATTTTATCGGTAATCGCTTTAAAACCCAGACCGCCCTGAACCAATGGCTCTTCTTCGTGCGGGACAGCGATATTTTCTACAGGCTTGTTCACAATTATATCCTAGTGTTTTTCGCTTTTTTCTTTTTTGGTCGCCAATTTCTCATTAAAATTTCTGATTCGAGCCAAATAGGTATTGCGGGGCCGGACATTAAGTTCAGCCAGCAGGGCATAATTCCTATCTATCTTCTTAGCCGCCGAGACAACACTGTTGGGATTTATTATATTTCCAAATTTTATAGCTCCGGTCGGGCAGGCCTGCTGGCAAGCAGTCATAAAATCATTATCGGATACCCGACGTTCCTCTTTCCTGGCCGCTTTCTTGGCTCTCGTAATGCGTTGGAGGCAGAACGTACATTTTTCCATAACGCCGCGCGAACGGATAGTGACATCGGGATTCTGCGACATTTTAACCATTTCCGGCAAATCCTTGGTATAGTTAAAGAAATTAAACTTTCTCACTTTATAGGGGCAGTTGTTGGAGCAGTAGCGGGTGCCGATGCACCGGTTATAGGTCATAACATTGAGTCCCTCGGTATCATGGGAGGTTGCCGCTACCGGACAAACCTGTTCACAGGGGGCATTCTCACAATGCTGGCAGGTGACCGGCATAATAACCAAATCCGGATTTTCCTCACTGCCTGTAAAATACCGGTCATTCCGCATCCAATGCATCTCGCGTCCATTGCCGACCTGTTTCTTGCCGATAATTGGAATATTGTTTTCACTTTGACAGGCGATCGTGCAGATTCCGCAACCGATGCAGGCATTCAGGTCAATCGTCATTCCCCATTGGTAACCCTTACTATAATCATAATCAGGGAAAATTGATTTAAGTGGCGGATGTTCCACCATTTCCTCGGCAAATTTGGGATTGTCACGATATTCATTAAGTGACGCCTCACGATATATCGCCCGACCTTCCATTCGATTATGATCCTGCGTATTGGACATCTCATATTTCTCTCCGGTCCTGGAAATATTAATATCGGTCACCACCTGCATTGTAGTGGATTTCCGAAGCGGATAGACATTTACCCCAACATTATTGGCGACTCGCCCGATGTTTTTTCGGCCATAACCCAGCGAGAGGCCAATTGAATAATCGGCATAGCCGGGAATAATCCAAACCGGCGACTTGATTTCATGGCCATCGGCCTTAATCATAATCATATCGCCATTTTCGAGTTTATATTTTTGAGCTGTCTTAATACTCATAACAGCGGCGTTATCCCAAACCAGTTTGGTTATCGGATTGGCAAGTTCATGCAACCAGCCATTGTTGGCATAACGGCCGTCATATAACAGTGATTGACGGAAAACGATTTCCAGATTGTCCGACATGACCTTGGTGGCTGTCGATATCGCCGGAAGATTCAGGCGATTAATATTTATTTTGGGAATATACTTGGTCATATCGGAGTCTTTATATAAACCGTCATGAAGGACTCTGGTCCAGCCTTTTTCAAAGTTTTGTATAATTATTTTACTCCAGGTGTTTCTGACAATATCATATCCTATGACTAATCGTCCCGATGACATTAAAGAATAAAATTCGACATCGCTGAGACTGTCAAATAACGGTGCGATTAGCGGCTGAATTACGCTTAATGTACCATCATTGGAACGCGCATCCCCCCAGCTTTCAAGAAAATGAGAACGGGGGATATGCCAATGGCACTTGTCCGATGTTTCATCGAAATATTCGCTGAAGTGGATACTGTTTTTAACTTTTTTCAAAAGAGCCACAAAACCGAAATCAGCGGGAGCATTATAAATCGGATTACCTCCGATAATTATCAGAGTATCGATTTGCCCGAGAGAAATCTGGTCAGTCAAATTTTTTAAAGAGTCCAGGCTGGAATAGGCAGTATCTCTGGGTTCAACAAAAGTAATTGTTTCGCCGATATTTCCGAGGGCATTATTAATAGCCAACACTGCCTCATGGACTTCCTGCGATTGATGCAATCCTGCGGTAATGATTGACTTGCCGATATTATTCATCAGATCGTCGGCGATGGCCGATATCCAATTCTTATCGAATTGCACAGTGGATCGGTCGCCCAGCACGCCCAGATTCAAGCCGCGTTGTTTTAATTCTTTGGCCAGAGCAAGTATAAACTGATCAATATCTCCGCTTCTAATTCTTAAACGATGATCCGCCGAGGCACCTGTTATGGAATAACCGCTTTCCAAAACATATAGGCGATTTAATTTGCTTTCGGGCGAATCTATTTGCCGTCTTTGGCCAAAACTCCTGGCTTCGGAAAGCGAGTTTTCGCCAGATTGTAGGAAGTCATCATCGAAAGAGACAATAATTTCGGCTTTTATATAATCAAATATAGGATTGAGCTCTTTACCGGTCAGATTTAAAATTGCCTTTTTTCTGTTTTCATTGGCAATTGGTTCGTAAGTCGCCCATAGTGCATTTGGAAATGTCTTCTCAAATTCATTTTTTAATCGAAACAGGGTCGGTGAGGCAAATGATTCCGATAAAACCGCCATTTTCTTTCCGTCGTCAGATTTGGCCTGCTCGTATAATTCCGACCAATAGGTAGTGAAATCATCGGTTTTTTTTCTGGTTCCATTATTAATCGCTGATTCGGAGCGATCGGGATCATAAAGATTTAAAATCGAAGCCTGCATGAACAGGTTTGAGGCGCCCAGTGAGGTCGGGTGCTTGGGATTTCCTTCGATTTTTGTTGGCCTGCCTTCATGGGACTCGACAATAATACCGAATGAAGAAGTGCCAAATGGCATCGTTGAGGCAAAATATAGAGGGACTCCGGGAATAACTTCCTCCGACTGTTTAACAAATGGTACTATTTTCTCAACCGGACGTCGGCAACCGGCCAATCCTGCCATCGCCATCGAGGCGCCCATAATAGTCAGGAAGCTTCTCCGGCTGAATTTATTAGGATCGTGTGAGTGTTCAGTCCGATGCTCTTTTAGCAACTGTTTCCGGTATTCGGGGCTTTTGTTTCGCTCGCCGAGGCTTCGCCAATATTTCTTTTTTAAATCACTCATATTTATCTGTGGCACCCCGAACAATTGGTAGGAGGGGCAATATTTTTTTCATCTATTAATTTTTCGGCCATTTCAGCCTGATCGGTAGATGGTTCCCAGTCCATACTGGTTATTTTATCCAGGGGCCGGATATTCGGTGTCGGGTTGCGATGACAATCAAGGCACCAGGACATGGACAGCGGTTTCACTTGCGTGACTTTTTCCATCTGGGCGATATTTCCATGACAACTGAAACAGCCAATCCCGGCATACAGGTGCATGCTATGGTCAAAATAAACGTAATCGGGAAGTTTATGTACCCGATTCCATTCCAATGGCTCGTCATTATTCCAGCTGTTAATGACCGGTATCATTTTTTCACTTTGAGACAAGACAATTTTATGGCAATTCATACAGGTCTGAGTCGGGGGGATATTGGCGTTTGGAGAAACCTCAATATAATTATGGCAATAACGGCAATCAAGGCCAAGATCGCCGGCGTGGACTTTATGGTTGTATTCCACGGGCTGTCGGGGCTGGTAGCCGACATCAGTGTATTCTGGCGAACCGAAGTACCACACAAATCCGACCAGCAGAGAACCAATAAAAATGGCGGCGATTAAAATCAGGGCCGGTAATTTATTCGCCCATTTAGGAAATATTTGTGCCAATTATTTGGCCCTCTTAAATTCGAATTTATCCACCGTCTTGAAAAAGCCTCTCTAATGTCAATTACCTATAATAAAAAAAAATAAATCGCACAATATAAAAATATTGCATGTTAAACGGGATCTTTCCCGAATTTTATTCCGCAAAAGTAGACATATCGCATCCATAAATATTTATTCATATTTATGCGATTAGGCTCAAAAAAGCAAGCGGTTTTTCATTCAGTTCCCAATTTACCCGGAAATAATTTTTGTTGATTTTAACCGTCAATTTAATTCTTTTAATATTCAAAGCCAGGACGGCAATATTCGTTGATGATTCGTTCGATTTGAGAGATAAAGAACTTGCCAAACGACCCCGTTTGCAGTATAATCCCTTAATGTGGAGCGAACTGGTATATTATTAAAGATAGTACAACAATTATAATGGGGATTGTTGTACTGATTAATTGAAGCGGTGGCAGGGGATATGTCCGATCTTAAAAAAAACGATACTGATAACAAAACCGCTCAATCAGCGGAAAAAATCTGTATTCATTGCGGCGATTCCTGCGGAGCGGGGAGTCTTCAGGAAGGCGAAAACTATTTCTGTTGCCCGGGATGCCGGGCCGTCTATAACCTGCTTCATGATAGTAACCTCGACAATTACTATCATCTCGAAAACAAGCCGGGTTTGAAACCGGACCGGACCGCCTCCGATAATCGTTTTTCGTATCTGGATAAAGATAATATCAAAGAAAAGATGCTGGATTTCAATGACGGACGAACGGCTCGAGTAACGTTCACAATTCCTCAAATTCACTGCTCATCCTGCATCTGGCTTTTGGAAAATTTATACCGCCTGAATGAGCATGTTCTCTCATCGGTCATTGATTTTCAGAAAAGGATTGCCTCGATTACTTTCGATATTAGTAAACTGTCCCTCAAGGAACTGGTAATCCTATTGTCATCAATAGGTTATGAGCCGGAAGTTCGTCTGTCAGACAACGGTGTGGAGAAATCATCAAGTATGGCTTTCAGGACTCTTTACGGCCGCCTGGCAGTGGCCGGATTTGCTTTCGGCAATGTCATGCTATTGAGTTTTCCCGAATATTTGGGATTTCAATCATCGGTAGCCCAGGATTACGGATTTATATTCAGTTGGTCTAAAATTGTTTTGTCGCTTCCGGTTGTTTTATACAGTGGTGCCGATTTTTATATACCGGCTTTAAAAAGTATTCGGCAGAAACATATCAATATGGATGTGCCGATTATGATCGGTATTGCCATTTTATTTGTGCGATCATTGTATGAAATACTGGCTCAGGGTGGAGCCGGTTATCTCGATTCCCTCTGCGCCCTCGTGTTTCTTTTATTGGTGGGACGGCTTTATCAAAAAAAGACATATTTTTCATTATCATTTCGAAGAGATTACCGCTCATATTTGCCGATTTCGGTTCTGGTTAGATCAAATAATCAGGAAAGTTATGTTCCGCTCGATGAATTGGAGGAGGGGAACCGGATAATTATGAGAAATCATGAGGTCATTCCGGCCGATTCAATTCTTATTAAGGGTATAGGCAAAATAGATTATAGTTTTGTTACCGGAGAGTCTGTCCCGATCACAGTCAAATCAGGAGAAAAAGTCTATGCCGGGGGCCGTCAACTGGGGCAATCATTGGAACTGGAGATAATAAAAAAGCCGTCGCGAAGTTATTTAATGCAACTCTGGGAGCAGACCGATCAGGCCATAGG
>JBDRRI010000297.1:0-5783 GCA_043825815.1 Candidatus Zixiibacteriota bacterium | reverse complement strand
TAGATTAAGGAAGAGGATTTTAAGGGTATGAAACGTGAGATTCCAATAGCCATTACTTTTATAGTGGGAACTATATTCGCCCTCGCTTATTTTATTCCTCATCCGCCCTTTAATCGGTTTGAAAATTGGTTTAATGACTGGTTTTCAATTGTCGCCGCTTTTGCTATCTGGCTGGGTGCTCTAAACTTAATTAAAATTTCGCTACTTAAGATATTTAAGCAGAAAAAAGATATAATCCACTCCGCCTTGATTATTGTAACTTTTGTTATAATGGTCGCCGTCGGACTGAATAGCGGCTTTTACGGATATTTTGTTTCTCCCGAAGAAATCGGATATAATTCCCCCGGCACCGGATTCTCATGGCTCTATGACTATGTCTACTCACCGTTGTCATCGACCATGTTTGCCCTGCTGGCCTTTTTTGTCGCCTCCGCTTCCTACCGCGCCTTTAGAGCCAGAAACTTTGAAGCAACTCTTCTTCTTGTTGCCGGATTTCTGGTTATGCTCGGCCGAGTTCCGGTCGGAGATATGCTGACCTCGTGGCTTCCCGATGGATTCCGTTTATCGCAAGTGGCCAACTGGATTATGAATGTCCCGAATGCCGCCGGACAGAGAGCTATTATGATCGGTATTGCCCTCGGATTAGTGTCTACCTCCCTGAGAATTATTCTCGGTTTGGAACGGGCTTATTTGGGAGGTGATTAATGTCGACTAAGATGAAAGAATTGATTGCGGCTGTTCTCATTACTGCCTTTTTCCTGGCGGCCTATTTCTGGTTCCCCAAACCTCTCAATTTTTCGCCAACCGTATCATTGATATTGATTATTATTATGGCCCTGACCTTTGTTTATATTGGCATCCGGACCTTTATGGGCAAGTTTGTCGAGCGGCGCATTGTCTTCGTATATGTCGGTGTGGCTCTGACACTCCCGTTCTTCATGCAGTTTAAATTGCCGGTTCCAATTTCGCCCGAAGTGCAATCAGCTTTCGATGCCGTTAAAAATTTGTCGCCCGGTTCAAAAATTTTGGCCGCCTACGATTACGATCCGCCCTCAGAACCGGAATTACAGCCGATGGCCGATGCCTTTATGAAATACTGTTTCGACCACGAACTTAAAGTGATTATTGTCGGCTTATGGCCACAGGGACCGCAACAAGCCGATCAATCGATTGAAGCCGCCTTGGAATACAAACCCGAATTTGCCCAAAAGGTTAAATATGGTGAAGATTATGTAAATCTTGGATTTCAAAGCGGGAATGAATTCGTCATTCTGCGCATGGGAGAATCGTTCAAGGCAATGTTTCCAAAAGACGTCAATGGTACACCATATGAAGATATCCCTCTTCTAAAAGGCGTCAAGAATTATTCCAATATAGACTATTGTATGAACTTCTCCGCCGGAAAACCAGGAACCCAGGAATGGGTTCAGGGAGCGGTGGATCGATACGGTCTTAAGATGTCGGCTGGTAATACCGCCGTCCAAGCTCCGATGATGTATCCCTTCCTTCAAGGCGGTCAACTTGACGGACTAATGGGTGGCATGGCCGGAGCCGCCGAATTCGAATTACTCACCGGTTATCCCGGCAAGGCCTCGACCTATATAAAATCGCAGACTTTTGCCCATGTTGTAGTGGTATTCTTTATCATTATTGGTAATCTGGCCTTCTTTAAAACCGGCAGGAGGAAAAAGTAATGCTCTGGGAACATTTAGGTATCTGGCTGGCGGCGGCCCTGACACTGGGCATTGTGTCATTCCTTTATAAGGATAATATTTACTATAAAATGTGCGAAGCTATCTTTGTCGGTTCCTCGGCCGGCTATTGGTTTGTAACCTATTTCTGGGATAATTTATATAAAAAGTTTTATACTAATGCCATTATAAATGGTGATTTTGCGCCGTGGATAGGTTTTGTTCTCGGTGTCTTAATGCTTAGCCGATTGTTTAACAAAATCGGATGGCTGTCCCGATGGCCCCTGGCTTTTATCATTGGCGCCACAGCCGGCGTTTATATGATGTTTTATTTTGTCTCCAACGCTATGATGCAAATTTCAGCCAGTATTAATGTCGCCCCATTTTTAGGAAAAGGGATTGGCGGATATTTCTCGCTTATCTGTATTGCCGGTGGTACCTTCTGCGGACTGGTTTACTTTTTCTTTAGTAAGGAGCATAAAGGGGCTTTTGGCGGAGCCGCTCGGATTGGCATCTGGTTTTTAATGATTACCTTCGGAGCATCGTTCGGTTATACCGTGATGAGTCGTATGTCTTTGATGCTCGGACGGCTTGATTTCCTGTTTGGCCAGTGGCTTGGTTTGATTAGTTAAAATATTATGATTAAAAATAGTAAATTATCTCTATCGTTTAAATTTTTCATTATTTTAGTTGCCTCTTTTATTTTTTCCGGCAACATTCTCTGGGCACAAGAAGGAATAATTCCCGCCTCCGATACCATTACCGTCGATTCAAGTCTGTTTTACAAACCGGCTCCGCCCTCAATGGTAACTGCCCTTGATTATAAATACGATAAGGGAACCAATGTTTTGATTAACTGGGAACTTTCGGCCGATGATGATAAAATTACCGGTTATGAAATCTACCGCCAGATAATTGGTACCGATGAATATCTGCTTGTCGGATTTGTGGCCGCCGGAGAAAACAATTATCGCGATAAGAATGCTGTCAAGAAAACCAGCTATATTTATAAAGTCGTATCCATTTGTGATAACTGCCTCGAATCATTTGGTGAATCGGATATTGTTATTCCTCGTATGGAATTTATTAATTTCAATCTTTGGAATCTATTCGTTATCGGACTTCTCATTGCTGGTTCGGTTATTTTCTTTATTGCCCGGGCACAAAGAGGTCGAAAACTTTTTATTAGAAAAATAGCCGGACTTGAGGCTATTGACGAGGCTATCGGGCGGGCTACGGAAATGGGTCGGCCAATTCTGTTCGTCCCCGGTATTAATGATATGGACGATGTTCAGACTATTGCCGGTATAACTATTCTTGGCCGTGTTGCCAAAGTCGTCGCTGACTATGATATCAAAATTAATATGCCCGTTTCGCGATCAATTGTTATGACCACCGCCCGCGAGACCATCAAACAGGCCTATCTTGGCGCCGGACGCCCCGATGCCTACAATGATGATATGGTGCGTTATATCACCGATGAGCAATTCGGCTATGTGGCCGCAGTCGATGGCATCATGGTGCGTGAAAAACCAGCCACCTGTTTTTATCTCGGCGCTTTTTTTGCCGAATCGCTTATTTTGGCCGAAACTGGAAACTCAATCGGCGCTATTCAAATTGCTGGAACCGCCATGCCGGCCCAGTTGCCGTTCTTCGTTGCCGCTTGCGATTACACTTTGATTGGCGAAGAGCTCTTTGCCGCCTCGGCCTATCTTTCCAATGAACCCAAGCAACTCGGCTCAATTAAGGGACAGGATGTGGCCAAGTTTATTGCCATGATAGCAATTTTAATCGGCGTCTTTAGTATCACCATGTCCTCAGCTTATGATATACCGTTTTTTAATTGGCTGGCCAATGGAATGAAAGAACTCTTTACGATTGCCGGTGAATAGAAAGGGAAAATGAATTGAAAAAACAGATTCCTCTATTTATTACTTTGATTGTAGGCGTAGTTCTTGTCTTTTCCGTATTTTTCCCGCCGGCGGAATCATTGGGTGAAGATTTTTCTCTTTTTTTTGATATTATAGCCGTTTTCGCTTTCTTCCTTGGCGGCGGCAATCTCCTGAGGGTCCATGCTGATAAAATTAATAAGAAACGTGCCGATTGGGGTTTTTCAATAGTAACCGTTCTTGGATTTTTGATTATGCTGGCGGCGGGATTATTTAAGCTGTTTAATCCCGGTGGTATCACCGCTGATGTCGCCGCGCCTGGCTCGATGTTCCAAATGATGTATGATTGGATTTTTAACCCGCTTGGTGCATCAATGTATGCCCTTCTCGCCTTTTACGTCGCTTCCGCATCATACCGTGCCTTCCGTGCCAAAAATCGCGACGCCACAATTTTATTGGTAGCCGCCTTTGTAATATTATTGGGCAGAACGCCGCTCGGCGTTATGGCAACCAGTTGGATTCCCGATTCATTCTCTTTGCTCAGAATCCCGGAAATGGCTATTTGGATTATGACCTCCCCGAATCTGGCAGGGCAGAGAGCCATATTAATCGGTATCGCATTAGGCGTGGTTTCAATGTCTCTTCGCTTGATTCTTGGTGTTGAACGGACTCATTTGGGGACGGACAATGAATAATCTTGGTTTATATATCGGTTTTGCGATTATTGTCGGAGGTTTGATATGGCTGACCATTAGATCTTTATCCGGCAAAGATGTCGATCGACGAGTTATCTTTATATTTATCGGAATTGCCACCTCAATTCCGCTTTTGTTCAATATCACTTTTTCTGAGAAAGCTACCCCGATTGTCAGTAAAGTGTTCAATAAAATTGAGAGTCTTCCCGAAGGATCAAATATTATTATATCTTACGATTACGGCCCCGCCATGGCTCCCGAGGTTGATCCAATGGCTAATGCATTTCTCAGGCATAGTCTTACGAAAAATCACAAAGTATATATTATGGCCCTTTGGGCGACCGGACAGTCGCTGGCCGCCTCTGGCGTTGACTCGATTATCAGGAAGGAGTTCCCTGAAAAAATTTATGGTCAGGATTATATTAATATCGGATTTAAGGCCGGTGGCATTGGCGTCCTGAAAGTTATCATTACCGATATTAGAAAAATGTACTTAACCGATGTTAACGGTGTTGACTTGGATTCTCTTCCCATTTTTGACGGGATCAAATCACTTAGAAATATGGATTTGATGATTTCCATTGGGGGCGGTTACCCCGGCGTTAAAGAATGGGTCCTATTCGCCTCAGCGCCGTCCCATATTCCCTTGGCGGGTGGTTCCGCGGCTGTGTCAGCGCCTCTGCTATACCCGTACTATCCGGAACAACTGGTTGGTTTACTGGGCGGTATTAAAGCGGCCGCTGAATATGAAACGCTGTTAAAAAAGAAATATCCGGAATTCGAAAAAAGAACAACCCCCGGTATTAAAATGATGGGACCGCAGACGCTATCCCATCTGGTCGTAATTGCCTTTATTATAATTGGCAATCTGTCATATTTCTTTGGCAGGAAGAAAAAAGAAGAATAAGATGGCTAATTCTAAAAGAACATCAATACTAATTCTTGTCGGCGTAATCATACTTTTCGCCGTTAGTTGGTTTTTAAAAACGTCCGGAATTTCCGATGGTGGGGGCGGATTATGGATTTCCTTAAGGGATGGTTTTCTGATAACTCTGGCTGCATTTCTTACCTTGGCTATATTTTCATTTTTATATAAAGATAACCCATATTATAAATTCGCCGAGCATCTGTTTGTCGGTGTCTCCGCCGCCTACTGGATGTGCGTCGGCTTTTATTCGACCATTGTCGGCAATCTTTTCCCCAATTTATCCCAGGGATTATCGAGCTTCTTTGGTCAGCCCTATAAGGGTTTGAATATATTTTATTTTATACCATTAATTCTGGGTGTCCTGCTTTTAATGAGAATTTCCTCCAAGGTTGGTTGGATATCAAGATGGGCTTTAGCCTGGATTGTTGGAACCACGGCCGGTTTAAATCTGGTAAACTATTTGAGAGCCGATTTCGTCAATCAGGTCTCCAATACATTTATTCCTCTTCTGGTTGATTGGCAGGGGATAGGCCCCTTCTTCAGTAATTTTTCTCTCTCTGCGTCAGGGCAGTTTGCGGCC
>JBDRRI010000296.1:0-12338 GCA_043825815.1 Candidatus Zixiibacteriota bacterium | reverse complement strand
AATTGCCGTTTTTGGAAGAAAATAAACAATCCGCTATCTAATTCAAATTGGTAGCGGATTTTTTTTTGAAAGGAACTGAAATGGGTAAAGAGTCCGTAATAAGCTGGATTAAATCAAACGGAATTAGAAATCTAAAAATAGTCTCACAGGAGATGCCGGCTGATCTTGAGACGCCAGTATCAGCCTATATGAAACTTCGGAATGACGGCGCGAAAATACTCCTGGAATCTGTGGAAAGCGCCACGGTATTGGGACGCTACTCGTTTATTGGTATGCGACCTGATTCAAGAATTATCGTTGATAATCATAAATTAACAATAAAAAATGGCGCCGGTGAGATTTCGCATCAGCACAATAAAAGCGAATCGCCACTAATCACAATTAGAGAGATTCTCAGTCAATTCAGCCTGGATAATTCAGCAAGGCAACCCCGATTACTGGGTGGCGCCGTTGGATATATCAGTTATGATTTTGTCCGGTTTTTTGAGAAAATAAAAGACGAAACCCTGGATGATCTCAATTTGCCATTGGCCATATTATACTTAATTGATACCCTTATTGTTTTTGATCATGTCCAAAGGCGGATAAAAATAATGTCACTGGCGGATGAATCTTCGACGGAATTGGCTAATCAAAAAATAAATCAGATAAAAATGAAACTCAATGCCCCCTTAAATCTAACCGGTATAAATCTTCCGGTTGACCAAGGCCCTGAACCGATTTCGAATTATACCGAAAGGCAGTTTTGCCAACTGGTCGATGAGGTAAAAAAGCATATTGTGGCGGGCGATGTTTACCAGCAGGTAATCTCACAAAGGCTTCACGGCTCAACGAAGGCTCATCCATTTATGATATATAGGGCCCTTCGGATGCTCAATCCTTCCCCCTATATGTATTTTCTTGATTTTGACGAATTGAAGTTAATTGGCTCTTCACCGGAGGCATTAGTCAGATTGGAGAGTGGCCAGGCGACAGTTCGTCCAATTGCCGGAACCCGCCCGAGAAGCGATGATGACAGGACTGATAGGCAGCTGGGCGAGGAATTGATCAATGATGAAAAGGAGCGGGCCGAGCATCTGATGCTGGTTGATCTGGGGCGTAATGATCTGGGACGCTGCAGCAAAATCGGAACCGTTGAAGTAACCGATTTTATGAAGATTGAACGTTATTCTCATGTCATGCATTTAACATCGAATGTGATTGGAAAGTTAAACGCCGGGATGGACCAGTTTGACCTATTCCGGGCAACATTCCCGGCCGGGACAGTCACCGGAGCCCCCAAAATCAGGTCAATGCAATTAATTGAAAAGATGGAGAATATCCGGCGCGGACCTTATGCCGGAGCAGTCGGATACTTCAGCCTTTCCGGTGATATGGATTGGTGCATTAATATTCGAACAATTATTATGAAGGGTGAAGAGTATTTTCTTCAGTCCGGAGCCGGAATTGTGGCCGATTCGGTTCCCCAAAATGAATATAAAGAGACTCAAAATAAAATTGCCGCTTTGAAAACTGCCATTGAAATTGCGGAAAGGGGGTTCTAATGGTTCTAATAATAGATAACTATGATTCGTTCACCTATAATTTGGCTCAATATGTGGGCGAATTGAAAAGAGAATTTAAGGTAATAAGGAATGATGAAATTTCGATTGATGAGGTTTGGCGATTAAATCCGACCCATATAATTATATCCCCCGGTCCGGGTCGTCCCGAAGATGCGGGCATATCCTGCGATCTCATTTTAGAATTTTCCGGCAAAATCCCATTATTGGGAGTCTGCCTTGGACATCAGTGCATAGCTCATGTATTCAGGGGAACGGTCGGACCCGCCGATCGACTAATGCATGGAAAAATTTCGAAAATATATCATAACGGCGAGGGGATTTTTCAAGGGGTCCCTTCTCCATTTGAAGCGACCCGGTATCATTCCCTAATGGCGATTGAAGAATCATTGCCAGAGAATATCCATATAACCGCGCACACTTCGGATGGAGAAATTATGGGTCTTAAGCTGAATGATGCTCCGGTCGAGGGAGTCCAGTTTCATCCCGAATCGATTATGACGCAGCATGGCCATCAACTTCTTGGAAATTTTTTAAATCTGAGGTAACTGATGATTTCATCTGCAATTAAGAAGCTTGTTGAAAGTAACAATTTAAGTTTCGACGAAAGCAAAATAGTTATGGAAGAAATCATGACCGGACAGGCATCATCGGTTCAGAAATCGGCGTACTTGACAGCTTTGCGAATGAAAGGTGAGACATCGGACGAGATTCTGGGCTCGGCAATGGTAATGAGAGAGAAGGTCTGTCGGATAAAGCACCACCAGAAAAAGCTTTTTGATAACTGCGGAACAGGCGGCGACGGTTCAGGAACTTTTAATATCTCGACAACCGCATCATTTGTCATTGCCGGATGTGGCGTACCGGTCGGCAAACATGGCAATCGTTCGGTTTCCAGCCAATGCGGCAGTGCCGATTTATTGAGCGAGTTGGGGGCCAATATCGACCTTTCCCCTGAAAAGGTCGGAGAGTGTATTGATGAAGTCGGAATCGGATTTCTATTCGCACCAAATTTACATCCCGCGATGAAAGAGGTTGTTCCGGTTCGTAAAGAGCTGGGCATCCGAACCATATTCAACATCCTTGGCCCATTGACCAATCCGGCTTTTGCAACGCATCAAATGATAGGCATTTTTGACGGAAATTATACTAACCGATTGGCAGAAGTGGCCATGAGGCTCGGAATCAAGAGTAATTTAATTGTCCACAATGAAATTGGCATTGATGAATTCGCAACAACTGGAATGAATTTTGTCAGCTATTCTAATAATGGGCTGATCCATGATGGAAAAATAAATCCTGAGAAATTTGGATTTACGCCGTGCAAAATCGAAGATTTAAAGGGCGGTAACGCTAAGGACAATGCCTCAATAACGCGAGAAATACTTAACGGACGAAAAAGCCCCAAAAGAGATACTGTCATTTTAAATGCGGGCGTGGCCTTAATGGTGGCCGAGGAAGTCGAAAATATCGAGGAAGGCATTGCGAAAGCGACCGAGGCGATCGATTCCGGAGCGGCGGTTGAGATACTAAACCTATTTATTGAATTCACCAAGAGGAATTAGAATGCTTAATGAGATAGTCGCTTATAAAAAAGAGCAGTTGGCCAGCATTAATTTGGCAGAGGAAATAAAGAAGATTAAAGAGGTTATTGATTTTCTACCCCCTACTCGTTCAATAATTGAATCTCTATTCGATAATGAATATATATCAATAATTGCGGAAATTAAAAGAAAGTCCCCTTCAAAGGGCATTCTAAATCCAAATTTAAACGTCAAATCTTTGGCTCGCGCCTATGAATTTGCCAGCGCTAAGGCTATTTCGGCCCTGACTGAAGATAAATATTTTTTCGGCTCAGTTGACGATTTGATTATCGCCAAAGAATCCTCCAATTTGCCGATCCTTAGAAAGGATTTCATTATTGATCCTTTTCAGGTTTACCAAAGCCGCCTGATTGGAGCTGACGCTATTTTGCTGATAACGGCAATTTTGGAGCCATCTGAGTTAGAGGATTTATATCAGTTGGCTAGGAATATTGATCTGGAGGTAATTATTGAGATTCATTCCGAGAATGAACTTAAAACAGTTTTAAATCTTAATCCAGATATGATTGGAATCAACAACCGTAATCTCAAGACATTTGAGGTTGACCTTGTGACGACCGAGAGGCTGGCTCCACTTATTCCTCAGGGAATAATTACAATTTGCGAAAGCGGCATAAATAGCCGGGAAGATATTGTCCGGATTCAGAAGGCAAATGTTAATGCGATTCTGATCGGCGAAGCATTAGTAACATCCGATGATCCTTACAAGAAAATCTGTGAACTTATGGGAAGATCGGCATGACTCGTATTAAAATTTGCGGAATTACCCGGCTTGAGGATGCCATAAAGGCTATCGAATTAGGTGTCAATGCGCTCGGATTTGTATTGGCTCAATCTCCTCGAAAGATGACTCCCGATGCAGTTGCGGAAATAATCAGTGAAATTCCGCCATTTGTAAATAAAGTGGGGGTTTTTGTGAATATAAATCGAAAGAATGCTACGGAATTGGCCAAAGAAATCGGACTTGATACCATACAATTACACGGTGATGATCTTAAGGAATATGATTTGTCAAATTTGCCGACTATTCATGTTTATCGTGTTAAAGATGAAAAAATTTTAGAGTCGATTTCCAAAGATAGACTCAAATATTTCTTACTCGATACTTATCAGGAAAACAAAACGGGTGGAACGGGACAAAGTTTTGATTGGTCGATTGCCCGGCAGGCGGGACAATATGGGAAAGTAATACTTTCCGGCGGTTTAAATGAGCAAAATATTGTTAAGGCGCTTGATATTGCTCGACCATACGGGGTGGATGTTTCCAGCGGTGTGGAATCATCGCCGGGTATTAAAGATCATAATAAAATGGAAAAATTTATCAGCGAGGTTAAAAATTGGGACAACCGAATAAATTAGGATATTTTGGCGCCTATGGCGGGCGCTTTGTTCCGGAAACTCTGATGACCGCATTATTGGAGTTGGAATCGGAATATAAATCGGCAGTGCAGGATAAATCTTTTAAATACAACCTTAAGAATTTAATGAATAACTATGCCGGTCGACCGACCGCCCTTTATTTTGCAGAAAGACTTACCAGAAAATGGAACGGAGCGCAAATATTTCTTAAACGCGAGGATCTGACCCATACCGGCGCTCATAAGATTAATAACTGTCTTGGCCAGGGGTTATTGGCTCAAAAAATGGGCAAAAAGCGAATTATAGCGGAAACCGGAGCGGGCCAACATGGTGTGGCTGTGGCAACCGTATCATGCCTATTCGGTCTGGATTGCACGGTTTATATGGGTCGGGAGGATATGGAGCGCCAGGCACCCAATGTATCCCGAATGCGACTATTAGGGGCGGAAGTAATCCCGGTCGATTCCGGAACCAGGACTTTGAAGGATGCTACCAATGAAGCTATCCGCGACTGGGTCACCAATGTCGCCACAACGCATTATATAATCGGCTCAACGGTCGGGCCTCACCCCTATCCGCTGATGGTTCGCGATTTTCAATCGGTTATCGGACGAGAAACTAAACGTCAATTCATGTCATTAAAAAATAAATTGCCGGATTATGTTATTGCCTGTGTTGGCGGCGGCTCCAATTCACTCGGTATATTTCATGCTTTTACCAGAGACAGCAAAGTAAAATTAATTGGCGTGGAATCGTCCGGCAAGGGCCTGAATACGCATCTTCATGCGGCAACATTGAGCAAAGGCAAACCGGGGGTGCTACATGGTAGTTTCAGTTATCTTCTTCAGAGCAAAACCGGCCAGATTATGCCGACGCATTCGATTGCGGCCGGATTGGATTATCCCGGAGTCGGACCGGAGCATAGTAATCTTAAAGATATTAAAAGGGTCGTGTATGTCTCTGCCACGGATAGAGAGGCATTAAAAGCTTTTATCGAACTGACCGAAACCGAGGGTATCATACCGGCTCTGGAATCATCCTTTGCCCTCGCATATACGAGCAAAATCGCTTCCCTATTGAATAAAAATAAAACAATCATTGTTAATTTATCCGGGCGAGGAGATAAAGATCTCGCCAATGTGGAGCTTCAAAAATTCATAGCCGAGCATAAAAAAGCGAAACAGAGTAATAGGGATCGGAAGAAAGCGGGGCAAAAATGATAACTTTGAATGACGCCTTTACTCGGACGCGTGAGAATAATAGAAAAGCCCTCATGCCGTTTTTGACTTCTGGGTATCCATCGCAAACAACTTTCATCAAATTAATGAATGAAATGAGCCTATCCGGTGCGGATATAATCGAAGTTGGAATACCGTTTTCGGATCCAATGGCTGATGGCAAGACAATCCAGTATTCATCCGAGGCCGCTTTAAAGAATGGAATTGATATAAATATTACTTTCAAAATGCTAAGACAATTAGACGATGGGTTTAATTCGGCGGTTGTCATCATGAGTTATTTCAATCCGATCTATCAATTCGGTATTGGCCGGTTTTTTAAAGAGGCAACACAAATTGGAATAAATGGTTTAATTATTCCCGATCTAATCCCCGACGAAGGATACGAAATAGAGCAATTAGCCAAAGATTATGATCTTAATCTGATATATCTTCTGGCTCCGACGACCAATAAGGAGCGACAGGCAATGATTCTTCGGCATTCCCGAGGATTTATCTATCTAGTTACAATGGCTGGCGTCACGGGCGCCCGCGCCGGTTTGCCGGTCAACCTGAATGAATTATTAGAAGAAATTAAAGAATTAAGTCCAATACCGGTTTGTGCCGGCTTTGGAATTTCAAAACTCAGCCAAGTAAGAGATATTGCCCGCTATGCCGACGGGGTGATAGTTGGGTCGGCGTTGATTGATAAAATAAAATCGGCCAAATCGGAAAAAGCTATTATCACCGAAATCGGTATGTTTATTAGACATTTAAAAGGGGGCCTTGGAAATGAATAAGGTGCGTGGAATTCGCGGCGCAATTCAAATTCCGTCCAATACCAGTGAAGAGATATTTGGCGCCACCAAGGAGTTACTGACACAAATGATTGAAGCCAATGATATTGATTACGAAGATATTGCCAGTATATTTTTCACCGCAACCGATGATATCAACGCGGATTTCCCGGCTTACGCTGCCCGGGATATGGGGCTCGGCCAAGTTCCTCTTTTATGCGCCAGAGAGATTAATGTGCCGAACGGAATGAAATCATTAGTCAGAATATTAATTCATTTTAATACGGAAAAAGAACAATTTGAAATCAAACATCAGTATCTGGGGGCAACGGCCAAGCTCAGACCTGATTTAAATTAGGGAGTTTAAGATGATGATAGTAGTCATGAAAACCAATGCCACAGCTAAAGAAATTGGCGGCGTGATAAAGAAAGTCGAAGAGTTAGGATTTACTGCTCATCACTCCACCGGAGAAAAGAAAACGATTATCGGAATGGTAGGCAATGGAAAAAAAGTTGATCAGGATATTTTTCTGGTAATGCCGGGGGTCGAGAGTGTTGTCCCGATATTGAAACCGTTTAAACTGGCGGGACGCGAGATTAGAAGAGAACCAACAGTTATAAGATTTAACGGTTTTAAAATCGGAGCGGATGAGGTTATTGTCATGGCCGGCCCCTGTGCAGTTGAAAATCGCGATCAGATAATGAGTTCCGCCGAAGCTGTCGCTAAAGCCGGCGCCAAGGTGTTAAGAGGAGGTGCTTTTAAACCGCGAACTTCACCGTATAGTTTCCAGGGTCTAAAGGAAGAAGGATTGAAACTCCTTCGAGAAGCGGGTGATAAAACAGGATTAGCGGTTGTCACCGAGGTTATGACACCTGAGCTGGTCGGGTTGGTTGCGGATTATGCCGATATTCTTCAAATAGGCGCCCGTAATATGCAGAATTATGCCTTATTGGAGGCGGTGGGCCGAACTACGACACCGGTTCTCCTGAAACGGGGTTTGATGTCGACTATTGAGGAACTGTTAATGTCTGCCGAATATATTCTGGCCAATGGGAATCCCAATGTCATATTATGCGAGCGGGGAATTCGATCATTCGAGAAATATACCAGAAATACGCTCGATATTTCGGCGGTACCCATTATTAAAAAATTAAGCCATCTTCCGATAATCGTTGACCCCTCGCATGCCACCGGTCAAAGGGATTTGATCGCGGCTGTCTCCAAGGGAGCTATTGCAGCCGGAGCCGATGGACTCATAATTGAGGTTCATCCCAATCCAGAACAAGCATTATCCGATGGTCCTCAAAGTTTGTATCCACATGAATTCGAAGAGTTAATGGTCGGCTTGAAAATGATTACACAGGCGGTTGGTCGGGTCGCATGAATGATTTAAAAGATAAAACAATTTTAATTATCGGTTTAGGTCAGATTGGCGGTTCTATTGGAATAGATTTGGTACGGAGCAGATCGGTCGGTCTTGTTATTGGATATGATATAAATTATAAAACAATGCTAAAAGCCAAAAAGATTGGGGCGGTTGAACGAATAGTAAAGTCAATTGAAAATGGAATACGGCAGGCGGATATTATTATTTTGGCAACGCCAATCGGCGTGATAGTAAGATTTTTACTGAAAATTTGTCGTCTATGTAATCAGGATCAGATCATTCTCGATGTAGCGGGTACAAAAAATGAAATTTTCAAAAAGCTAAATAAAATTAATACTGTTACACCATATTATGGCGGACATCCGATGGCCGGAACGGAGAAAATCGGTATTAATGCAGCAGTTCCGAATTTATTTAATGGGGTTCCGTTTATTATCACACCGCATAAAAACGGAAATAAAGAAAGTTACCAGGCCGTTATAAATATTATAAAGCTAATCAAGGCTACACCATTTGAGATGGGGAATGACAGACATGACGAATTGATGGCCAGAATCAGCCACCTCCCCTATCTATTGGCAATCTGCTTATTGCAGTTAATTTCAAGTAATGAAGATAAAAGCTTTATATCATCAATGACCGGGGGAAGTTTTTTAAGTGCAACTCGGGTCGCCGGCTCATCGCCAGAATTGACGCGGGATATGTTTCTAACTAACTGCAAGAACTTTAAAGAGGCAATCGAACAATTTGAAGGAATAATTGCCGACTTTAAAAAGCAATTAATAGCCGATAATAAATCCGGACTATTAAAGATAATCGAGAAAGCCCACACAATGAAACAGGAATTATTTCATGCATAAGATTATTTCGAAAGCAAGCAAAGGTTTATTCGGCGACATCGAAGTTCCCGGAGATAAATCAATATCTCATCGGGCCCTTATAATCGGCTCCATGTGCAATGGTCCGGTAATGATAAACAATATGTCATCGGCTCTCGATTGCCTGGCAACGGTTACCTGCTTGAAACAGCTCGGGGTTGAAATTGAACGCAAATCGCCTACTGAAGTCACCATCATTGGAAAAGGACAAGACGGTTATTCGGAACCTCGAGATGTTTTGCATGCCCATAATTCAGGAACGACTATGCGCCTTTTATCCGGGCTTTTGGCCGGTCAACCATTTTACTCAATTTTAACCGGAGATGCCTCGCTTAATCGCCGTCCAATGACCAGAGTCATCTCTCCCCTTTCGCAAATGGGTGCGGTAATATATTCCGCCCACAATAATACCTATCCGCCGATGACGATTATAGGCAGGAATCTTCATCCGATCGAATATTCGATGCCAATTGCCAGCGCTCAGGTCAAATCAGCCATATTAATCGCCGGCCTGCAATGTTTGGGAAAAACGATCGTCATAGAAAAAGTCAAATCACGTGATCATACGGAGCGAATGTTGAAGTATCTCAGCGGTAATATTGAAAATGGCACAACCAGAGTATCAATCTTCGGTGGTAAATTAAAACCTCGTAATATAGCTGTTCCCGGTGATATTTCATCGGCTGTCTATTATATTACAGCCGGTCTTTTGGTACCTAATTCAAAAATAAAAATACGTAATGTGGGTATTAACGATACTCGTATCGGTTTTATTAAGGCGTTAAATGATATGGGAGCGACGATTAAAATTAATCAAACCGATATTAAAAACGAGGAACCGTTCGGTGATATGGAAATAGAATCATCTGAATTAAAGGCAATTAACATAGGGACGGAAAGAATTCCTTCGATGATCGATGAAATTCCACTTTTGGCGCTGGCAGCGACACAGGCGCAAGGCCAAACGATAATAAGCGGAGCGAGAGAACTGCGTTATAAGGAAAGCGATCGTCTAAGAAGTATTGCAACGGAATTAAGGCGACTGGGCGCCAACATAATCGAGAATGAAGATGGCTTGGAAATTTTTGGACCAACATTGCTTAAAGGCGCGGAAGTTGAAACATATGGGGACCATCGAATAGTGATGACAATGGCGATAGCCGGGCTGATTGCTTCGGGCGAAACCGTCGTTAAAAACACTGAGCCGGTCGCAATATCGTTCCCCGAGTTTTTTAATATTCTAGAATCAATATGCGGGAACTAATGGCGGGATCATCAAAATATAAAATCTATGGAATTGTCGGCAACAATTTAACGCACTCACTGTCGCCGATGATTCATAATTATCTTTTTCGGCAAAACCGGATTAATGCCATTTATACAACATTCGAAACGAATGATAAATTATTTGACGGTCTTATGAAAGCTATCAGGACGCTTAATATTTCCGGTCTGAATATTACTTATCCCTTCAAACAAACAGCTCTGGATTATCTTGATAAGATTGATAAGTCAGCGATAAACTGCGGGGCTGTTAATACTATAAATAACAAATCGGGAACATTGCACGGGCATAATACTGATATTTATGGCATTGATAAGACTCTAAAAGATAGAATAAAAATCAATTTGAAAAATAAACAAATATTATTGCTTGGAGCCGGCGGAGCGGCGCGGGCCTGCTTGAATGTTTTTTTAAAATATAAACCTTCGGAAATTTTAGTAATGAATCGGAATCAACATCGGGCGAGTCAAATGATTAACTCTTTCAATTCGAAACTTACAGTTAGCAAAATTAAATTTCGGGCTTTGGATAATATCGCAAAATGCGATAAAAGCTATGACATGATTATTAATGCAACCTCGGCAGACGTTCGACGAATGAATGGAATAATTTGTGCGTTGTCAAAGAATGGATACTTGAACAATACTATCTTATTTGATTTGAATTATGGAAAAAGACAAATGGTTGGAATAATTAACCGAAATATAACTCATTATGAGGATGGCCTTTTTATGCTGGTTAGCCAGGCCATTAAAAGCTTTAAAATATGGACAGGGATTGAAGCCGATGCCGATAATGTCTATAGATATGTAAGGCAAAAAATAAGAGGAAAATAGATTATGTTAAGATTTTTAACGGCCGGTGAATCGCACGGCCCCGCCTTAACAGGTATTATAGAAGGTCTCCCATCGGGGATACCGATTGATGAAGAAACTATCAATGATTTCTTGGCACGGCGGCAAAAAAGCCATGGCCGCGGCCATCGAATGAAAAAGATTGAAAAAGACAGGGTAATGATTTTGGGCGGTGTAAGAAAGGGTTTGACAATCGGCGCTCCAATTGCCCTTAAGATTGAAAACAAAGACTGGAAAATTCGGAAGAATCGAAAGAGCCTTCAGAAATCTGTCCCCCGACCCGGGCATGCTGACCTTCCAGGTTTAATTAAATATAATTTCGATGATATTCAGAATGTGATTGAGCGTTCCAGCGCACGAGAAACTGCCATACGCTCGGCCGTGGGAGCAGTGGCCAAAATATTTTTGGAACAGTTCGGCGTTGAAATTCTTGGCCACACCACGGCAATTGGAAAAGTAAAATATAGTTCGTCAAAATTAAATTTTGAAGAGATAAAGAATAATATTGTAGAATCACCGGTTTACTGCGCTGATAAAACGGTATCTCGAAAAATGTGTATTGAAATAGATACAGCGCGTTCCAAGGGCGAAACTCTGGGAGGATCGTTTGAGGTTCAAGCCTCGGTTTTACCGATCGGTCTGGGAAGTTATGTGCATTGGGACCGGAGATTGGAGGGTAAACTGGCGCAAATTATCATGTGCATCCCATCGGTTAAAGCGGTTGAAATCGGAGACGGCGTAAGGGTGGCTTCGCTTCCAGGTAGTAAGGTTCATGATAAGATTGTGGCCCGGAATAATAAGCTGGTAAGAACCTCCAACCGAGCCGGAGGCATTGAGGGTGGCATGACTAATGGCCAAACGCTGGTCGTCCGCGGCTATTCAAAACCAATAGCCAGTCTTAAAAAGCCGCTGGCATCGGTTAATCTCAAAACGGGAGAAAATACCAAGGCACCATATGTTCGTTCTGATGTTTGCGTGGTACCTGCCATTAGTGTTATCGCGGAAACGATGGTGGCCTGGGTGTTGGCCGAAGCCTTTATTGAAAAATTTGGCGGGGATTCGTTGATAGAAACAAGGAATAATTTTGAAAGTTATATGAATTCACAAAGGTAATATTTTTTAATATGCGCGATAATTCAAATATAGTCATTACTGGTTTTATGGGTACGGGAAAAACGACGATTGGGAATAATGTTGCACATAAATTGAACCGCCAATTTTATGACACGGATAAAATGATCGAAAACAGATCAGGCAAAACAATTAGCCAAATATTTACTTATCTTGGCGAGAAATATTTTCGTCAAATTGAAAATGATACGATTGTAGAACTCGGCAATATTTCAAGGGCGGTTATTTCGACCGGCGGTGGGACTATTATTAACACCGACAAT
>JBDRRI010000295.1:0-2069 GCA_043825815.1 Candidatus Zixiibacteriota bacterium | reverse complement strand
TATACATAAAAAACAGAGCGGACCAGGATTTTAATGTCCTGGTCCGCTCTTCTCTATAAATGTCTTTATTCTGTCTGCAATTCGCTATATTGGATTACCGCATAATGGTCCCGATCCATAATAGAGATAATCTATTATCTCTACAATATCCAGAATATCGATAGCATTGTTGCAATTGCAATCGCCCACTCTCCTTTCCGGCTGCGGTTCTGGTCCGCCTTTGTAGAGGTAGGCAATCAGATAAACTATATCAATGATATTAATCTTACCGTCATAGTTGACATCGCCGTAATATTTCCAAATAGAAATATCCATGGCAATAGGATAAGGATTATTGGTGGCATCCGGAGCGTTGACAAATATTGTATCCTCGTAATGCCCCATAACCATTCCATAGCCGTTAGGCGTGTACCTTATGTTCCAGGGATAACTCTGATTATTCGAACTATCAATAAAGTAAGTAATCCAGGAAACATCATCATCGAAATTCCATGACATGCATCCCGGATTGACATTATTAATCGAAGAAATATAACCCTTACCGGCCTTATTCTCCTGAGCACCCCATGTAAAATGATTGTGCTCCGCCCAAATTACGGGGGCAGCCGATGTGGGTAAAATCGTCATAGTTACGGGAACAATCACTGGTGAATTAATGGCCGAATTGGCGGTGATTATCAGCGTATCATAATATTCGCCCGGAGCCAATAGCTTATATTTATAATTCATAGTAAATAATTGAGGGGTATAACCGGACATCGGAGAAATATCCAGCCAATCCGCCTTATGAGCAAGAGTATAATAAACATCGCCGGTTCCAATATCATAGACAGATAGCGATGGGAAACTAAAAGGTGTCATACCTTGGCCGCATTCATAAATTTCAAAATTAATTGCACTTTTACTGGCATAAATTCGAGAAGGATCGGTCTTTAGTGAATAATGAAAAATTATCATTTGCGGCGAATTAACAGCCTCAAAACTATAAATATAAGCAGTATCTTTAAAATTTTGCCCGGAAGAACCTGGAATCGAATCAAACTGAACCGTGACCGTTTGTGGGACTGAACCGGAATCGGGAGTAAATGAAATGATTCTGGCGCTCGCCTCTTCGATATAATAATTCATCGTACCGGCCCCGGAATTCGAAATAGTAAAAGATTTATCATCCGGCCAAGGATTATCAACATCAACGACAACATAAATATCGACGGGATTAATGGATAAAACCGGCAAACTCGACACAATTTCAAGTCTGACCGCAGCTTTTTGAGGACTATTTGTCGCCTGTAGATCGTTTACTATTATAGTGTCATAATAGACGCCATAGGCCAATCCGGAAATGTCAACTGACAAAGTTATTTCATCTCCGTCGCTGCCCATTGAAGGATTAATGGAAAGCCAATCACCTGAATTGAAAGCTGTCCAATTAAGCGATCCGCCGCCCGCATTATCAACCGTCAAATATTGGTCCGGCGGGTTGACATCATCGGCCACGGCAGAAAAACTAAAATAGGTCTGAGAAAGATCAATTACCGACGGAGGTTCTTGGAGATTAAGGCGAATCGGTATTTTCACCGGATTATTAAGGGCATCAGGATCAGAAATCACTATGGTATCCAAATATATCCCAGCCGTAAGTCCGCTGATATTTACCGAAATCTGAGAATAGGACGGAGCTGTACCATAGGAAGGGTTAACAGTCAACCAGCTTGAGTTCCAGGTTGCCGTCCATTCCAAAGTTCCCGCGGCCGTATTAGTAATATGCAACACTTGCGGATCAGGCGCGGAACCCCCAACCATCCCGTTAAACTGAAACGACGCTGGAGAAACGCCAATTTCCGGGTCTTGAGGAAGTTCAGTCACGACCTCCCAGCAATATGGCCCGTTAAATGGCATTGGAAAATCGAACAACCAATCATAAGTAGTCCCCGGAAAATCAGCCGAATCGACGCAAAAGGTTCCGGTTTCATTAATTTGAAAAGCGAATTGGATATAGAGTTGTTCGCCCAAACCGGCCAGCCACGCATCCTGCCAGGTGGCGGTTGTGTGATTGATAGAATCTGGCA
>JBDRRI010000294.1:0-5030 GCA_043825815.1 Candidatus Zixiibacteriota bacterium | reverse complement strand
GACGGTAAATTCGATATTGTTAGGAGTGTAATCCGATTTTGTATTTTCAACAAAATAGAAACTGAAAAGAATTATGCTCATTATCAGAACTGTCATACGAGTGATGGCTTTTTTGTGCATTAAACTTCCTCTATTGATTGTGGTTATTTATCAACTTTGCTTTAATATGTGGCTTTCTGTTATAATGCGGAGTAATTTTGCCGTCCCAGAAAACGTCAAGATATACCGCAACTTCTTAATATATTACAATTTACATAATAATGCGAATCTGTCAATGAATAAAAAAGCGGGAGAGTCTTTTAGTAACTCTCCCAATATATATGGTTTTACTGGTAAGCAATTAGGGGCAGATTGGTTCCGGGCCACTCTTATATAATAAGGCTATCAGGTAAGTTATATCAAGAATATTTATCGTTTCGGAGGCATTAACATCGCCGCTTTCAACCGGGCTTGGTTCCTGACCGCTTTTATATAGATAGGCTATCAGGTAGGTTATATCGATGATATTTATTGTTTTGCTGTCATTGACATCGCCAATCATATAAAAATTAATAACCGCTTTCTGATTGAGAACCGTTGCAACTTCATTGGCCGTAACGGTTACTGTGACTGTATCATTTTCAGGATCAACCGGCGCATATATAAAACCTGAGTAAGCGCCGCCTCCGTTTTCAGTTAAGGCCGACAATGCGGCGATTCCATTAATGGTATATTCAACTGACTCTATCCCGTAAATTGGCAACTGGCCTTCATTGTTGACGACATTTATTGATATCAAAGCACTATCCGGACAATTCGTTGGCAAGAATTCTTTATTGATATCGACAGTGGATAGCTCGGCATCGGCATACCGAGTGGCAATCCAAGCATCATATAAAACCTGTAAAGAATCAATCGGATTATAAATACTTATAGTATTATTAACTACCAGATCAAGATAATAAGTATCGCCATCACCGGGATGAATGACTTTAATAAATGATGAAATCGCCGGTTTTCCATAATTCATACAGCGCGTATCGGCGCCGGGGACATTGGCCGCCTGAAGTGCGGCCATTAATTTATCCTCTAAAGGACCATCGGTTGCCAGAAACGCAAATTCCATATCCTGAATGATTTCCGGTCCCAGAAGTATATTGCCGGCAATAGCGTAGCCGGGACCGTAAATATGCCCTCGCCAAAGATCGGTCTGAGATCCGGTATAGCCATATGAATCACCCGGGCCGTTAAGAGTAACGGCGATATATTGGCGATATCCGGGCGTCCCCTCAACATCGTTCCAATAGAGCCAATTTATAATTGAATCGGGGGTTAGGCCTTCAGACAATCGAGCATGTCCGTTGGCCTGATTGGCGGCCAGCCAATAAGCCTGCGTATGGACGGCGCCGATTCCTTCAATAAGGTCATTTATCATGACCGATCCGCCAATACATGAAGCCCCTGCGCCCCCAACCGCACCGGTAACAGTATCAACCGCAACAATTGAAAAAGTGGCCGAGACGGTCAAAGGAAAAATGAAAATTAACAAACCAATAAAAAATCCGGAGATCAGTTTATTTCTCATGGCGGTTTCCCTCATATGTAATTAAGATAATATTTATCTGTATTATCAATTTACTCGAAAAATAAAAACTGTCAATAAATAAAAACGGAAGAGTCTTTTAGTAACTCTCCCGTCATAAAACGTTTTATTTATTTAAGTAGTTCATGGACAGATAGGTTCCGGTCCGCCCTTATACAAATAGGCTATCATATAAGTTATATCAAGAATATTCATCACACCATTGCCGTTCACATCGCCCGCTTCAGCCGGATCTGGAATCGGCCCATCTTTATACAAGTAACTGATCAAAAATGTTATATCAAGAATATTAAGGTCTCCGGAGCCGTTAGCATCGCCGCACACATAACTGCAGGCATCTCCGGCACCATCGCCATTTGAATCGGTTTGATCCGGATTGGGAACATCAATACAATTGTCACAACTGTCTCCAACGGTATCAAAATCAGAATCTTCCTGAGTAAAATTGGCAAATTCGGGACAGTTATCGCAGGCATTGCCGAGAGAATCAGCATCGGAATTAGCCTGATTGGTATTGGCAATATAAGTGCAGTTATCGCAGGCATCACCGACATTATCGGTATCGGCATCTTCCTGAGCCAGATTTTCAATGCCGGGGCAATTGTCACAGGCATTACCAAGAGAATCAGCATCCGAATTGGCTTGATTAGTATTGGCCACATAAGTGCAGTTATCACAAGCGTCACCAACACCGTCGGAATCAGCATCCTTCTGAATCGGATTATTTATTGAATTACAATTATCGCAAGCATCGCCGACGCCATCGCCATCGCTATCAGTCTGATCAAGATTGAAAGTACCCGGGCAATTGTCGCATAAATCGCCAATACCATCATTATCGGAATCAAGCTGGTCAGGATTATAAACAGCGTCACAATTATCATCGGCGCAACGATTATCTGGCTCATTCGAATCGCCAAAACCGTCACCGTCAGAATCAAGACATTGCGGCGGAGTCCAATCGGTCAGGAAATAAAGAATATTAGCCAAAACCGTATCTCGTTTATCATAGGTTGTATAGTTATTCGAAATCGCTTCATAACCCCAGTTAAAATAGACCACTTTATAGGAACCGGAGTAACTCAGGGCTGAGGTTCCCCCGCCCTGAAAAACGAATTCCGGTTCGGCCGGAGCAATTTCTTCAATCTGTTGGGATGTTGTAAACTCCTGATTGGCGCCGCTCAAATAACGAACGGAGATTCCATCGCCAATAATCGATCCGGGAACACCATCATGCTTGTAATTAAACATATTGATATCTTTTAAGGTATGAAGATAATCAGCCAGAAAGGCGGAATCCTCATTATGCAATTCTTGGGCAAGACCCTGTCCCGTTAAAAAGAGTCCACCGCCATTATCCAAAAATCCTTTAAGAGCGGCGACATCGGCCGGATTGAGTAGGTTGGATGAGGTATCCCCGGTAAACCAGACTACGGTTCCATAATTATTAAGATCAGTAGCTGATGGCGAACCCAGCGTTGCCTTTTCCCAAACATCAAAGGGAGCCATCTTAGCGCGAAAATCATCTTTGTACAATAGATCGATATTATCACCGCGATCATCATCGACCATTAAAATATCGGTTTCCCCAATAATTTTTTCGACTCCGACAACCATTTCAAATTGGCCGCCATCCGATGTTATCGTGATATAAATTGAATCATAGGTTGGATAGGCAATATTTGGAATCGTTATTTCAAGGGGATTACCGGCATTGCTACCAACGCCGCCGTTGCCGATAATATTGCCAATCGAGACGGTTGGAATGGTATATATCATATCGGGGTCATTACTGTTTACGTTAAGACTGACACCGGTTGCAGTTTTCCAGGCATTTTTAAGATAAATATATATTTGGACAGATTCCAGCGGCTCCAAAAAACCATCGCCGTCATTATCATCAAAAATCATAGAATCGAGGGTGAAATAGGGATGCGACCATTCAATATCGAGATTGGCGGTCATCAGAGAATCGGAATTGGAAATATCCCAGACTGCAACCTGAGTTTGATAGCCGGCATAAGCGCGGCTATTCGGCGTGGTTAAATCATCAAATGACCGGGAATTGGTATATCCGGGATAGGGATCGGCGGCATCGCCGTCGTTATCCGAAAATTCCAGTTGGTATAATCCATCGGCCTGCTCCAGAGCGACGTGATAATTATTGACATTCCAGTTGCCCCACTGGCTTTCATCGACATGGTAAATTAAAAGGCCGGAACCTGGGAGGGCAATATCGAATCCTACCTTTTGGCGATTTTCAACCAGAAAATACTGTGAGTAGGTACTCCCCCCCTGCCATAGCCGATAAATAACCGGCTCCGACTCAATCTGAGGGAATTCAACATCAGTTAAATTCGAAATAACCTGGACATCATTGACAAAACCAAGATAGGTTTTGCTCCAAGCATCGAAATGGGCGGGAACCCGGCCGCTGTTATTCCAGCTTCCGCCCGCCATCAAGGACCATGATCCCAGACCGGCCGAGGTCGGCGGCTCATAGTCGGGATCATACAAATCCGGGAGACCGAGAAAATGACCATATTCATGGCAAAAGACGCCAATATCGGTTACACTCTGCGAACCGACTCGTTCTTCCGGTTCCATGGAGTATTCGCTAACATAAATACCGTCGAGAACCAAAGCATGGCTTCCCATGTTCCAGGCGTGAGAATGAATTTCATTGACATTACCGGTTTCTTCATATCCCGTCCCGGCATGAATGACAAAAAGCCCGTCCAGTTGACCATCGGGAAAACCGCCGGAACCGGTATAATCATATTGAGTATAATCGACATCATCGTTGGCCATAAGAACCGCATCATAAACCATTTTTTGGGCGTTATTGGGCCAATATCCGAATCCTTTTTGACCGTCGACATAATAAGCATAGGTTTCGGGAAGACGGTACCATCCGAAGATATCGCCCTTTATAAAAAATTTGCCATACGAGTTTTCCAGATAAAATTCGGTCATGGAACCGGTTGGATTTAAACGGTTTTGTGAAAAAAGAACCGAATCAAAATCGGCCGGAGTTCCGGCGACATAGCCGCCGGTGTATTGGTTATCGCTGAAATCCACCAGCAGGATTAAAACATTAACGGTGTCAACCTCGCCCGCCTTATCGGTAGAGAGTTGAATGGCCGGGTCCTTCCGAGCGGGATTATTTATTCCCCTGTCGTGAGCATCTCTCATAGAAGAAATATATTCGCCAATTAACCCTTCATCGATAAGGCGCTGCCACAAATCCGGCGACGGCGGCGAGCTTTGGGCGGTAATATTGAGGAGAAATATATTGATGATCAATATAAACAGACCGATAGATAAGCGAGAACGCTTCATAATTGTTCCTTTATGCGGTTTATAGTTTATTTCTTAAAACAACATAAGCGGGCGTTTGTTCAATTCCTTTAGTCCTGATGTAAAACATATTATTTATGTCGGTATT
>JBDRRI010000293.1:0-3044 GCA_043825815.1 Candidatus Zixiibacteriota bacterium | reverse complement strand
CTAGCTCCAAGGATTAATGCTGTTGGTCGTCTGGGCGATGCTAAATTGGCCATTAAACTATTGACGACCAAAGATGAGCGCGTGGCCGCTGAAATTGCCCGCAAACTTGACAAAGAGAATCAAAGACGCAAAAATATTGATGAGAAAACTCTGCATGAGGCTCTCGATCAGATGCGCGATGTCGTCGATCTCGAAAAGGACTGCGCTATTATTCTTGATTCCGAAGGCTGGCATCAGGGGGTTATCGGGATTGTCGCCAGTCGCCTCGTAGAAAAATATCATCTGCCGACCGTTATGATTGCCATTGACAATGGCGAAGGCAAAGGCTCTGCTCGTTCAATTCCCGGATTTCATTTGTGCGATGCCTTAAAAGAATGCGAGGATCTTCTGCTTCGCTACGGCGGCCACAAATATGCCGCCGGTCTAACGATCTTGCCAGAAAATATAAATGAATTTCGAAAACGATTTAAAGCGGTATCGGAACGAATTCTAACTACCGAAGATATGGTTGCCAAGCTGTATATTGATGCTGAAATTGAACTTTCTAAAATAGATAATGAGATGCTTGACGTCATTGAAACTTTTGCGCCTTTCGGTCCCCAGAATATGCGGCCGGTCTTTTTAACGCGCAACTGCGAAATTCTCGGACAGCCGTACTGCGTCGGCAAAAATCATTTGAAAATGAAAGTCCGAAAGGATGAAGCGGTTTTTGATATTATCGGCTTTGGCTTCGGCGATTGGGCTCATAAACTCTCCGGACGCGGCTCACTGGTTGATCTGGTCTTTGTCGTTGAATACAATTCATGGGAAGGCCATACGCGAATTCAATTACGGCTCAAAGATATCCGGCTGGCCTCCGGTGATTTGAGGCAATACGGTTAAGATTCATGACGGTTCTTGAGCGATTTCTTGAAGGCGATCAATCGGCCCTGTCGCGTATTATCTCGTTTATCGAAGATAGGGAAGATGGCTATCGGGAGTTATTATCGAAACTGTATCGTCGAAATGGTACCGCTTTAAAAATTGGCTTCACCGGTCCTCCTGGTGCTGGCAAATCATCACTGGTTAACAATTGCGCTAAGTTCTTTGCTAATAACGGCCACAAAGTCGCCGTTATTGCCGTCGATCCATCGTCTCCCTTTACAGGGGGAGCATTATTGGGCGATCGGGTGCGTTTAACGGATCTGCCGATGGATGGAACCGTCTATATTCGTTCCATGGCCACCAGAGGCTCCTCGGGCGGACTGGCCGCCACCACCAACAGTGTTGCCGTCGCGCTGGATGCTTTTGGATTTGATTACATTCTCATTGAGACGGTCGGCGTTGGCCAGGTCGAATTGGATATCGTTGATACTTGCGATGCCGTTTGCGTCGTCTTGGTGCCGGAATCGGGCGATGCCATTCAGGCCTTGAAAGCCGGCCTAATGGAAATCGCCAATATTTTTGTGGTCAACAAGGCCGATCGGCCCGGATCGGATAATTTTATGGCCCAGCTCAATATGATTCTCGATATCAAACGCGATAAATCGGACTGGGAACTCCCGATTATTGATACGATAGCGATAAAAAACATAAACACCGATAAATTAATTGACCTGATCTCTCAATATCTTGATTATAAAAAAAGAACCGGACTTTTTGATACTCATCGCCGTCAGCAAATTGAAAAGAAAATATACAATATTCTTCAGGACCAGATTACGGTACATATCCGCAATAAACTCGGACAGGTGGTCGATTTAACCGATATCGTTAACGATATTTATCTCGGAAATACTGATCCCTACACCGCCGCTGAAAAACTCATTCAAATATCTAATTTAAAAGATTAATAAATCAATTATTGCTTTTTTCTCGAATCATTATTATAATAAAAGCTCAAATTGCGTATTAGTCGGAGGACAATGTTTGGGCAGACATATAATATCAATTATATTATTAAATATTTACGATTCGATATTACTATTGAATAATTTTGCTTAATTATATTAAAACAAGTAATAAGGATTATGTCATGATTATTAGAATAATTTCAATCTATATAGTCCTCACCGTCATGATTTCGGCCTCGATAGCACTGGCCGGAGAAAACTCCACTGATATGCATTTTGGTATTCGAGCCGGGCTTTTCGGCGAAGGATCCGTTGATGTCGGCAATCGGAGTTTCAGTACCGAATCAGGTCTATGCGGGGGAATATTCTGGGATTTTCAGGTGATGAATAAAACCTATTTGGGATTGGCTGTTGATATTGCCGAAATCGGAAATAATGACATCAACCTCAATGAACATCTGCTTAATCTAAGTTTGGAAATAAAACGAAGGTTTAATATTGAAAATAAAGATATCTACTTCCGTCCCGGGATCGCTATTGGTTATGCCTTTTTGAACGAAATCCCCTATGTTGACCTGAAAGATTCGCGTTATATCACTTTCCGGGGCTTTGCAGAAATGATAGCTCCTCTGAATGAGAAGAGTTGTGTTTTCGCCGATTTTGGCTTGTTCTGGTGTCCCTCCGGCGGCGATGGCGATATTGATGTCACCGGCGGCCCGTTTCTGCAATTACGATTGGGATTTGTTTTTAAATAATGGACCGGCCTGTTGTGGGATATCGGATTTCTTTATTGTCTAAATAGAGGTAACGATGATTACGATATCACCGGTGGTTCATTTTTAACTATAGATTTCGGAATTGTTTTTTAGTCTTTTTATTCAAACAGGCTGGCCTGGCCGGAGCCGTTGGTTTTTAAGCCGAGATGCTTGATCGCATCCTTGGATACCATCCGTCCCCGTTTGGTTCTCTGAAGAAATCCGATTTTCAAAAGATATGGTTCAACGACATCAACTAAAGTATCTGTCTCTTCGTTAAGCGTCGCCGCCAGGGCCTCGATTCCAACCGGTCCGCCGTTGTAGTACTCGATAATTATTTTAATAAATTTCCTGTCAAGCGAATCAAGCCCGATAGTATCGATCCCCTCGGCTTCCAGCGCCTTGAAGGTATATTCAATATCGATATTTCCATCGCCTTTAACCGTCACGAAATCGC
>JBDRRI010000292.1:0-4389 GCA_043825815.1 Candidatus Zixiibacteriota bacterium | reverse complement strand
TCTAACCAGCGTGTCGAGTTCCAAATTATCATTAGGTGTTTTTATATCGCCATTTAAGCCATTTATGGCGGATAAAGGCACGTTCGGCTTGTTCAGCCGTTTCACGATATCTACTCAGGAAGGAAGCCGGGATATCTTCCGCCGCTTTGAATATGGATTTAGAATCGAAAACTGCTCTGATTATATCCTTCGGGGAGCGCATGTCGAGGTCGGTTGGACGGTTAATAAGGCACCGGGAACGCTGGATGATGACCGGAAAAAACTGTGGGGGTCGGATCGATACGTTTTCAATTTCGAGGTTCCCCTGGTCAGTAAGAAATCATTGGGAATGTTCGCCCAATTTCACGGTGAATGGACGCAAGGACATGGCTCCACAATTGAACTGCCATCGGGTGAATTAGTTGATAAGTCAGTCCCGATATATGAATTCCGGCTAGGCGCGATTTTTGATCCGGTCAGTCTGTTCGGAAAACTATTTGTCGGCCCATAACCGAGGAGTTTGGTATGAGCAATGAAGAAAATGCGAACGTTTCCAATAAGGGAGATGCGGAACGATGGGGATTGGCCCTTTCCGGGGGCGGCTTTAGGGCTTCGTTTTTCCATATCGGAGTGCTGGCGGTGCTCGCAGAAAAGGGTCTACTTAAGAAAATGGAGGTCATCTCCACAGTTTCCGGCGGTTCGATAATTGGGGCAATGTATTATCTCCGACTGAAACATATGTTAGAGGAATACTATGATTTTAATTACTCGGGTGAGGGGGTGAAACTTAAAAACAAAGATTATATAGAACTTGTTGAAAAGCTGGCAGATGATTTCATAGAAGGCACCAAATTTAATATCCGAACACGAGTTTTTTCCAACTGGTGGTACAATTTCAAAATGGCCAAACCCAATTATTCGAGAACCGACCGTCTCGGACAACTATATGACGAACAATTTTACGGTAATGGCAACCTGGAAATGCGATGTATGAAGATTTTTCCCAAGGGCGAACCAATAGATTTCCATCCTAACGATGGCAATGAAAAGCGGGGGGCCAAGGTTCCCAAGCTTTTAATAAATTCGACGGCCCTCAACACCGGCCATAACTGGCGCTTTCAGGCTGATAAAATGGGTGAAGCTCCTTTGCGAAAAGCAGTCGAGCGGGAAATCGACAAAAATATGGAGCTTAAGCGGCCATCAAGCTGGGATGACATAGTGCCATTGCAACAGGATGTCAAGGTTGGCGAGGGAGTCGCGGCATCATCATGCGTTCCCGGCCTGTTTCATCCGTTGGCCATAAGCGATATGTATGACCCGACCATGTTTGACGGGGCAATGAGAAATATCCGTGTTCAGTTGGTCGACGGCGGCGTTCATGATAATTTGGGTACAGCCGGGCTAATAACCGAGGGGTGCACTCATTTTATAGTCAGCGATGCCTCGGGTCAGATGAAGGATGAGTATGATCCCTCAACAAATCTCATTTCTGTTTTGGGAAGAATGAACAGCATCTTAATGGATAGGGTCAGAGAGGAGGAGTTGTTCCGTCTAAATGCAAGATATGGAATTCGAGGTTTCGAAGAGGATGACGAAAAGCCGGGACAAGTTTATTTATTACATAATCGAAAAGGGCTTCGACAGAAAAAGGCGAATTATACCTATGGAACCTGCGATAATATTGATACGCCTGGCGATAAATTAAAGAATAAGCCGTGCTTAACGGAATTCAAGGTTGACAAGATTGTTCAGGAGCATATCTCGAAAATAAGAACCGACCTCGATTCATTCAGTGCAATAGAAGCCAACGCTCTCATAATGGATGCCTATTTGATGTCTGAATATGAATTTGCAAATTATATTCCGAATGATGAAGACAATGATCTTCAGGGTTTGGAGGTTTCAGGCGGTTTTAAGGATTTGAAAGAGCTAATGGCACACCCGACCAATGATTTTAAAAAACACTTAAAAGCCGGCCAAAAGAGTGCATTCAAGGTATTTATAACGGCCCCATGGAGATCCGGGCTAATAACGGCCGGAATTGCATTATTTTTATTTAGTATAATTTTCTGGGGCGGCCGGCCAATTGTCAAGACCATTGTCGGCTTACATAGCTGGTTGTATCAATTCGATTTATATAGTGTTCCTGTAAATTCAATTTTTGAGTTATTTTCCAGTTGGTCAACCGTCCTGATTACAATAGTGATATTAATTATAATTTCCGTATTTCCAAAATTGAGCCGTCATTTTGACATTTTGCCCGGCCCAAGAAAGGGAGCCCTTTTCTTGATTCATTTGGTTACCCGATTCATTATCCCGTGCTTTAAAACAATTGTTGTATGGGTTCATCTAATATCGTATGATCGGCTTTTTCAGTATGCAGGGCGTCTCGACCATTTTGTTAAAAAAGATGCCACCACAAAGACCGGGTAAATCCCGGCCTTTGTTTTTTGGCAAAAAGTGTTATATTTGAATTATGGCAGATGAATTTAAAAAGAATGATCATCTTATCGGCCTGTCCAGTCTTCCCGGGAAAAAAGCTCAGACCGACTATAGCAATTTACCCTATATAATCGGGACGGTATCATCGCCGGTCGGAGAAATCCCGATTGTTAAAACCAAGCTTGAATTTGCAGATAGGCTTGGCTCCTGGAAAGTCCGCTGGTCGATCGGACGCTCCCGATATAGAGTCCAGCCGGGGCTCTATGCGGTCGGTATTCCGGACGACAAATCACCGGTTTTTGTTTCGGCCAATTATAAGATGTCATTCGACCGGCTTCGAGCCGCACTACACCGTACTGACGGGTGGATACTGGTTATTGATACGAAGGGTATCAATGTCTGGTGCGCCGCCGGAAAGGGAACATTCGGCACCGATGAGATAATACGCCGAATAAATATGGTCAATCTGTTTGAGATTGTATCGCATAGAAAAATAATTGTCCCTCAGCTCGGTGCGCCCGGAATCGCCGCTCATACCGTTAAACAAATCACTGGATTCAAAATCAAATACGGTCCTGTCCGTGCGAAAGATATCCCCCAATATCTGGATGATAATTTAACCGCGACCGAGGCGATGCGAACGGTCAGGTTTAATCTTTGGGATAGGATGGTTTTAATTCCCAATGATATTATTCTTTCCCTAAGATATCTATTGTATGGCATTTTATTCATCATGGTGTTATCAGGCCTTGGGCATGGTTTCTATTCGACAGAACATCTGATTCATAATGGAATCGTAAACGGGCTCATTCTTTTGTTTATATATATATTGGGACATACGGCCTCGCCCACTTTACTTCCATATATTCCCGGTCGATCATTTTCGGCCAAAGGAGGATGGATCGGCTTATTGATATTTCTCGGATTGTATTATTTTGAGAGGCAAAGTCAGATTCTGACATTCAGCGATTTGGAGGCGATTGGCTGGCTCGGTTTATCGGTTTCTGTTTCAAGTTTTATTGCGATGAATTTTACTGGCGCCTCGACTTATACCTCGCTATCAGGTGTCAAGAAAGAGATGAAAATAGCGGTTCCAATCCAGGTAATTTTAGCCGTGGTCGCGCTGGGATTTTGGATTGCGGGGAAATTTATTTGAGGTTAATATGTTCGGACTCAGATATTTAAGAAATGTCGTAACTTTGCGGCTTGATGTTGATAAATGCACTGGATGCCGTCTTTGCGTCGAAGTCTGCCCCCATAAAGTTTTTTCTATGGAATATAAACGGGCAATAATAATTGACCGCGATGCCTGTATGGAATGCGGAGCCTGTATGATTAATTGCAAAGATGGAGCAATATTCGTTGAATCGGGAGTCGGATGCGCCGAGGCGATAATTAAGGGGGCGATTAAGGGAACCGAGCCCTCATGCGATTGCGGAGATAGCTCAAGCAGCTGTTGTTAACCCTTATCTACCCATTATACTCTTTTATTTTATCTTCTTTCGACAGAAAAATAATCAGAACATATATTGTAACACTCATCAATACATTACATCTCAATAAGTTATAAATTATTTTCAAATAATCATAAATTAAATGCGAAAACGGCTAAATTATTTTTAACAGCTGACGAAATTGGGTATAACGAGGGTGACTCTCAAAAGCCCCGGTAGTTTCCTAGCCCCCTCTACCAAACGCAGAGAAGATCGCCCTCTTTTTTATGTACAAAAACCGGGCTGAATCAAATAGATACTTGAATAAATCGAATAATTATCTTAAATTCGCGGTATAGTTTTAATTGTGAATTCCAAACCATAAAGGAAATTTGATGGCGGAAAAATATATTTTTACGATGCTGGGGCTTAATAAATCTTATGGACAGCGACAGATTCTTAAAGATATTAATCTCTGTTTCTATCCGGGGGCCAAGATAGGCATAGTCGGCGATAACGGTGCCGGAAAATCAAC
>JBDRRI010000291.1:0-10204 GCA_043825815.1 Candidatus Zixiibacteriota bacterium | reverse complement strand
TATCATTTAAAGCGGCTATCATGCAATCGGAGATGATGGATAATGAAGAAAACCTGTACGGTAAGGAATTTGAAACCGTCTGCGACAGTATAGAAATCGCCACTTTAAAACTGATGGAAAACTGCTCCCGGGCCGATTCGGCCGTAGGCTATCTTTTATTGGGACATCGCTATGCCTATCAATCGCTCTGGGAAGCTCGGTTTGGATCTAAATTTTCTGCATTGAGTCTGGGCATAAAAGCCAAAAACAGATACTTGACTGCTCAAGAATCCGATCCCGCATTGTATGATATATACCTTGGGCTCGGTTCCTATCATTACTGGAAATCAGTCAAGGCCGGAATTTTGCGGACTATCGGGCTCTTTAAAAACGAGAAAGATAAAGGCATTTATGAGGTTCATCTGGCGATCGACTCTTCCCTCTTTTCCCGCGAAGCGGCGGTATCCTCATTAATATGGATATTCATCAACGAAGAAAAATACGATTCCGCCATTATTTTGGCCAAGAAGATGTTCTTTCAATATCCCGATGGGAATAATTTTCTCTATCCATTGGGAGAAGCCTACTATAAATCAGAACAATATGAGAAATCTATGGAAATTTACGGAGAGCTATTTAATCGCCTAAAAAATAATCCGGGGAATTACTTTAATCTTATCGAAGTCACCTATTATATAAATGAATCCTCTTTAAAAATCGGTTCTGAAATTAAAACTCTCGAACCGAAGAAATTCCTTCGACAGCATTTGCCGGAAATAAGTAAAAAAATAAAACGGGCTCAACAGGCTAAGTTAAAAAGACTATTTGGGAATTAATCCAATTTTCATTTATTTACGGTTGATTTGGATACTGTTTTTTTATTAATTCCAACCTATGAATAATCGTGATGAAATAAGCATTAAACTGACCGCCGAAGTTTCCTGCGCCGGTTGAGCTTCCAAGTTGGGGCCAAAGGTTTTGGCCGAGGTTTTAAAAGGTTTGCCGAAAGAAACCAATCCTAATCTTCTGGTTGGTTTCAACAAGGCTGATGATGCCGGTGTGTACAAAATAAACGACAAACAGGCGTTGGTTCAAACGGTTGATTTTTTCCCGCCGATTGTCGATGATCCTTACTGGTTTGGACAAATTGGGGCGGCTAACGCCTTATCCGATATTTACGCCATGGGCGGAACACCGCTCACCGCGCTTAATATTGTCGGATTCCCCCCGGGTATGCCAACCTATATTTTATCCGATATTCTGCGGGGCGGGGGCGAAAAAGTGGCCGAGGCGGGCGCGGTGGTGGTCGGCGGACATTCCATCAAAGATAAAGAGTTGAAATACGGTATCGCTTGCACCGGGATAATTGATATTGATAAAATAATCAGTAACGATAATGCCCAAGTCGGTGATTTATTGATCTTAACCAAATCGCTCGGAACCGGCATCCTGACGACCGCCATTAAACAGAATAAGGCATCAACTGAGGATACCGAGACCGTCACCAGACAGATGGCGAGTCTTAATAAAATAGCCTCCGAATTAATGCAGAAACATTCCGCTCATGCCGCCACCGATATAACCGGATTCGGGATTCTGGGACACGCCTATGAAATGGTTGACGCGTCCGAAGTTTCGTTTGAAATTGAATTTGAAAAACTGCCCCTTCTTGAAAACGCGATTAAATATGCTGAAATGGGCGCCTTGACTGGCGGAGCCAACGCTAATCGGGATTATCTACAGGACAAAATCGAAATATCCGACAGGCTGTCTAAAGCTCAAACCGATATTCTTTTCGATGCCCAGACCTCAGGCGGGCTATTGATAGCTTTATCATCTGACAACGCCGAAAAATTCATTAATGAATCAAAAAAAATAGCTCAATTGGCTGTCATTATCGGTCGAGTGACCAAAAAATCGGACCGGGCGATTAATGTTATATAGCTAAATTGGGGAGTTATGAAATTGAAACCAGCTGATTGTAAAAAAATATATACAAGGGCATTGGAATATGATGCCAAAACCGGCCACCTCCTTGATGATGTACCATTTTATTTGAAATTAATCAAGAAATATGGCGGCCCCGTATTGGAACTCGCCTGCGGAACCGGACGGGTCACAATTCCGATTGCTGAAAAAGGCTATAATATTACCGGACTTGATATATCTAAGGAAATGATCGCACTGGGAAAAAAGAAGGCGGCGGAGAAAGATGTCGAAATAAATTGGATACAGGGCGATGTCCGCGATTTTAATTTGCATAAAAAATTTAAATTTATCTTTTACCCGTTTAATTCAATTTTGCATCTCCATTACAACGAAGCCTTTTATGCCTGCTTTAATTGCGTTCGAAAACATCTGGTCGGCGATGGACGTTTTGCATTTGAAATTTTTATGCCCAGCCTGACAATTCTCGGCCGTGATCCGGAAAAATTCTATAAACGTACCGGCCTCAGCGGTTATACCGATCCCATTACCGGTTATAAGGTCCGTATCGATGAAAGAACTGCGTACGATCGGGCTACCCAACTACTGCATATCACATGGAAATACAAATCGAAAGGCGGGCAAAGACCGGATGATCATTTTTCGCTGAGAATCCTCTTCCCGCAGGAGATCAACGCCATGCTGGAACATTGCGGCCTTGAAATCGAAGCCAAATACGGCAACTATGAACTCTCGCCATTCAAATCTGACTCCGCCAAACAGATTATTCTTTGTCGTAAAAAATAGGATTCAGTCATTCTTAAATCTTGCAAAAACGGCCGTCTGATTTATTTTATAGATTATGACGGATTCATTACCAAATAATAAAAGGATAATATTAGCATTAATTATCTTATTGGTTGCCATTGGAACAACAATTCGATTTATCAATCTCGATTCCGATCCGCCGAGTTATTTCGACGGCCAAAATCAATCGCTTTCGACCGACCCGTATCAATATACCCATTTCTCGAGAAATAAAATTCTGTTCGATGAATGGGAGATATTCGATTCTTCCCCATGGTGCGTTTTTAAGTACAGCCTGATATCCGGTCTCAGTTATATAATTTTTAAAATTGATAGTGTGACCAGAGCCAATGCCAACCTGACCGGACTATTATTATCCCTTGCCTCAATATTTTTATTTCTGTTTTCTATTCGCAAATTTATCGGATTAAGGGGAATCTTAATTGCCGCTGTTTTCCTGTTAGTCAACAAGCCGTTATTCGTCTACGGCCGTCTCCCCTATCTCGAAAACGGAATGATATTTATTTTGTCATTAATATTCTTTGTATTCATTTACTATCGGCAAAAATTTTGGGGGCAGGTATTACTGGGCATACTTGTAGCACTTTCAGCTCTGGCCGGTAAAATATTCGGATTTATTATCATAGTCCCAATAATAACTGCCCTTGTGATTGAGAAGAAAAAAAATGCTTTAAAACCAATATCGAGCATCATGGTTTCAACAATCATTGTAACATTTGTTTGGATTTATCTATTCTACGGCTCCAATTTCGATGCCTTTATGCGCTATTATAGCTCCCAGACCATCGGATTGTATGGTATTCCCGATGCCCTCAAATCGCCGATTTTATTCTTTGAACGTCTTATCAGTTTCGGCTCTGAATCGAGGTTTTATTACCATGCCCCGGCTTTAGGCGTAATATCATTTCTTTGTTTTCTGATTCTTATCGCGAAGAAATCATTCGACAGGAATCAATTGCCAATAATAATATTTTTAATATTCTGGCTGGTCGCTTCGCAACTGTTCTTTATGGTCGGCAATTATCGCCCGTTGCGATATATCTATATGATCTATTTACCGCTGGTCGGATTGGTTGGTATATTGTTCCAATCTCAAATTGAATTGGTTAAGGCAAAATTAAATCTGAAAAGACTGCTCGCTCTTCTGTTTATTTGCTGGATATTTATCTATCAGGTCGTGCTTAACTTGTTCTATCTCGATCTGTTTGAATCGACCTATCAGACAATTGTCTGGATCAGTTTGATACCGGCGGTTTTATTGGTCGTTACCGAATACAGATTCAATCTGATTAGCCATATTTCCAAACTGCATTTTTTCAGATATACTATAATAGCAACTGCAATTCTATCACTGGTCAATTTCGGTTGGTCATATAAAAACTGGTATCAGCAGAGATTATTCAATATCAAAGAAGCCGGCGTTGATATTGGCACGATTCTAAACAGGAATGCTGTTTTATGCGGACCGATGGCTCCTACTCTCCTGCTTGAAAACAACCTCAAGGGAATTATCTATGCCGTTGGCATCTCCGATCAGGACCCTGACTTCTTTAAGAAGAACCCGGCGACGCATTTCTTAATCGATGCCGAAGCATCCGGGACTATAATCAAAAAATTCCCGGAATTGGAAAATGCCAAAACAGTTGGCGAATACTGGATTCGCGATGCCAAAATCCTGCTTGTCCGTATAAGCGATATCGTTGATAAATCTCATTCCTCTTACCATTTAACCGATTATGAAATTGGAAAGAGATTTTTGGATCAAAGAGAAGTCGATTCGGCCGCCAAATATATCGAGCAATTCCATTCTTACTATTCAGACTGTAAATCATCTATGAAAACTCTGGGAGAATTATTACCTATGATTGGTCAGGTTGACGAAGGCACCAAATTATTGATAGAAGCAAGCCTGCGATATCCCCGCGACTGGTCGCTTCATTTTCTATTGGGCACGCACTATCAACAGAGAGCCCTTTATGAAAACAATCGGAATTACCTGGCTATGGCCCGGCAGGAGTATGAAAAAACGCTTGAAATCAACCCCTATCAATGGAACGAAATCGAGACTATTATAAATAAAATCGGTAAATAATTATAACTCTCCCAGTTTGGCAACTATTCGCTCGGCGGTTTTGCCGTCCCATAATTTAGGTATTTCGCCCTTTTTTATATTACCGTCCAACACCGATTTGACCATCGCATAAATATTGTCAGGATTGATTCCGGCAATCCGGTTCGTCCCAACATCGACCGTCACCGGACGTTCCGTATTTTTCCGCATCGTCACGCATTGCACACCCAGATAGGTCGTCTCCTCCTGAATCCCGCCCGAATCGGTCAAAACCAGTTTCGCCTCCGACTGGAGTTTCAAAAAATCAAGATAACCAAGCGGCTCGGTCATTTGAATATTTTTAGTTACGGTATCATTCATCTGTTCAATCTGTTTTTTGGTCCGCGGATGGCAGGGAAAAACAATCGGGATATCACGGCCAATATCAGAAATACGCTCCAATAGCAGGGCAAGCGAGTTGGCGTCATCGACATTGGCCGGACGATGCATCGTCATCGCGACAAACTCGTTTGTTCTTATTGAAAGTCTCTTTAATATATCCGATTGTCTGGCCAATTCAAGATGGCTGACCAGCGAATCAATCATTATATTTCCGGCGAAATAGATTTTGTCCTCGGGCACTCCCTCGTCCTTGAGATGTTTCAAACCCGATGATTCCGAGACAAAGAGAAAATCAGAAATCCGGTCGGTCACAATTCGGTTGACCTCCTCCGGCATATCAATATCAAACGAGCGCAATCCGGCCTCGACATGAGCGACATTCATATGAATCTTCTTGGCGACAATCGCCCCGGCCATGGTCGAATTAACATCGCCGAATACAATCACCCAATCCGGCCTGATATCAAGAAACGTCCGCTCCAACCCGACCATGATCTCGCCGGTCTGTTCGGCGTGCGATTTGGAACCGACCCCCAGATATATATCCGGCTTGGGCATTTTGAGCTGTTCGAAAAAGAGTTGAGAAAGATTATGGTCATAATGCTGTCCGGTATGAATCAAATACGGTTCGAATTTATCAGGAAATTTCGCCAGTTCGTGCATTAGCGGCGCCGCTTTCATAAAATTCGGCCGCGCTCCAACTATCAACGCCAATTTAATTCTCAATAATACCCCCGTAATGAGTAAAATAACTAATAATTATTAAAATAATTATTATATATTCTTGGAATTAATTCAATCTAAATATAAATCGAAATAAAATCTATCATCGAAAGCCGGACCATTTCTGATCCGGCTTTATCTATAAAAAACCACATAAAAAGAGGGGTCTATTTATTAATCTTCTATGCCGTCATCGGGTTCAATAGTATCCGCCGTTCTGGGGCAGAATGTTTTCCAACGCGCCCCGAAAAGTCCCATACGGCCGTCGCAATCACATCTTACTTTCTTATAATGCCCGTGCAGGGCGCCAATTTTAAGGCGATCGGCATTGAATATGTCGCCTCTGATCCAGCCGCCATAATTTCTACTGTTTGACGTCATTGGATGGTTTTTATACTGCCCTTTCAGGAAACCCTCGAATTGACCGTTAATATCAACCCATTTGCCGTAAAACATATTGGTCGCATTGCTATCGAGGTCCGTACCCCAGTAACCCTGAACATATCCGGCCAAAAATCCGTGCTGGGATATCCAGCGTCCCTTGAATACGCCCTGACCAGTTGAATCCTTGCCCCAGTAACCCTCCATAAAACCTTTTGGGCAATCCAACGGATTGATTTTGAAACCGCGGAAAGAAACCGAATTGACCGAATCATCCAAATCATAAATAGTATCCAGAGCCACTAAATCGTCAATATTAAATGTAATCGAAAACGGTCCGGTCGTAAATTCAACCGTCACCGGTGCGTAAAGAATCAGCGAATCGGTTGTATCTACCGGCGGAATATAAAGATTGACAAAAATGCCGTCATGATGAACGGTGGTAAACGAAACCCATTCAATCAGTTCTCTATCGGTTCTTGGAACGATATAATCCTGGCCATCCTCAAACGCGATCGTCCGGCGAATAACCTCGGCGCCGCGGCTGACCGTCAATGAACCGCTCCAATCAGTTATCTCGGTTATAGTCGAATCATACTCCATTGAGCCCCAGATAATCCGAAGCGCATACGTTCCATTCTCTTCGGCCACTTCTATCGTGGTATCGACATCATTTGAATCCAAAAGCGGATCATCGTATGCCTTATCAGCTTCACCGTCAGCCAGTAGTAACGGATCATTAAAAGCGGGCGCTTCATCGGTCGGCGTTAAACCTCCAAAATCGGCATATGCGTCATCATCGGTTGAGGTCGATTTGCTGCAACCCGAAACCATCGCCAACAAGCCGAAAATCATGATTGCGAGAGTGACATTACGTAACATTCGTTTACTCCTTATCAAAGTTAATCTGTATTCTATACTATTTAATTGTTCAAATAATATGCCAATCCGGACAAAATATCTATTCTATTATATTACAGTGTGTTACAGGAAGTATAATTATTAAATAGGCTAAACCGCCGTACCTGAAGGTACAAATAATTAAAATCTGACCCGATTGGTTCAGAATTCATACTTATAAATTTTATTTATCGCTGAGGCGGAGTTTTATCAATTTTCGTCGGATCAAAAATATTTATTTCCCCGGTCAGGTTCAATTCAACAATCGGCGCCCGGATCGGGCCGCCGCAGGTCTGGAACCAATTTTCAACCGTGCCCGGAGCCGGTCCGTCTTTATAAAGAGCCGCTATTATGTATGTAATATCAAGAATGTTGACGACACAGTTAATATTGGGATCTCCGGAACATATTTCATATGGAGCCGGGGCCGGACCATCTTTATAAAGATAACCGATTAACCGCGTTATATCCAGAATATTCAAATTACCGTTATTATCGGCATCTCCCGGAGAGCAATCTCCGCAGGCTGTATTGGGAAACCTGTCGATCGCCTCGGCATTGCCCGGAACGACATAATACGGTTCGCCCGGGATATATTCGTAATCTGACCAGCAGTTACCGATTGAGACCGAATCATCCCAATAGCCAAAGGCGGCATCGTTTTCAGCATTCAAATTATTGCTTAAATAATTATTATGTATTACCAGATCATAAGCGCTTGATGACGGTGATCCAAAATCCTTAACAGAAATACCGATAAAATTATTGATAACCCAATTATATCGCAGCCAGGCGGTAATATCACCATTGCCCTCGCTGTAAATATAAACACCGTAATCGCTGTCATCATCAATTAGATTATTATCGATTTTGGCGAAGACTGAAGAACCTCGATCTTTGCCCTCATCGGTGATTAAAATTCCGCCGCTTGACATCGAACCGGTAGCGTTATTCCCCTGAATATTGTTATTGGAAATAGTCAGATCGATATCAACATTGCCGGCAAAACCTTCATAAGTGTTCCCCACGAAAATACCATACTGACAGTCAGCAATATTATTGCTATCTATAACAACCACCTTGTCAATGGCCCCGGTGACCGTATCGGTATAAGTATTATTAATATATATAGCTGATACCGGGACCATATCACCCAACTCCCAGGTGGCATAGTTGGCAAAACTATTATTTCTAATTGTTCCCGCCGCCGCCGAGCCCAATTCCACGGCAAAGCCATAATCGGAATCAATCTGATCAAAACTGTTATCTTCAATATGCATATCCACATAATCATGAGCCATAATGGCGGTTCTTCCCGTCTTGCTGAAAGTATTATTTAAGATGCTAATCTGAGCCCGGGATTCGGGACCATATCCGGGTGCTCTAAAATACGATGTAAATTCATAATAGTTGGGAGAACTCATATTTTTAATATTATTGTTCGAGATTTCACCAATCGAATTCCAATACAGGATTCCATAACGGCTGTCACCACCGATTAAACTGAAATCAATAGTCATTCTTTTTATATTGAAATTAACCGAATTCACAACCCGAATCGCCGTTTGCCGGGAACTGCCATAAGTGCTAACATCCCACGGAATTGTCTGCGAAGGTTTGAATATTGTACCCTCTCTTGTCTCACCTATCAAATTCACATTTGTTCGAGCGTCGGCGCTGAATGGATTTTGATAAATTCCATCCATCAAATAAACAGAACCATTGTTCTTTACAAGACTCATTGCTTCTTGAATTCGGCCGGAATCGTTATATTGGGGACTGTTATCATCAACCCAAAGGGCCGCAAAACTCCCTTGAAATCCGGGGGCATTGGGATCAGTATCCGAAGCCAAACTCAACCAAGGCGTGTAGTCTATTGAATTGCATAAAAAGACGCCCAGAAAAACATCATCATTATAACTTCCCCACCAATTTGCAGAGGCATTGATACCCCGGCTTAATGAAGGATTTTGGTAAATATTTATATAATTATTTTGGATTTTATTGTCATAAATTACAGTTCCCGATGGATCAAAAATAATCGCTTTTTCTTCATCCGGCCGGGAATCACCAACCTGAACGCCGCAATTAAAATAAACATTGCCATTATAACTGTTTTCACCGGCGTATGATTGCCCCATATTGTCAATTATATTATTCTTTATTGTTACCGAATCGGCCAGAATAGTAATCCCTTTGACCCCGTCCGAAATATTATTGGCGATAAGCGAAGTATAATTGGAATTGTCCAAAACTGTGATGGAACCATATTGCCAGTTGTCATTCCCATTCCGTCCGGTATGATTACAATTAGTGATACTGTTATTATAGATATAGGTATAGGTGCCAAAATTATCAGCCAGATTCCAGTCTCCAACAGTAATTGCCGGGTAAGAAATATTTGAAATCAGATTATTCTTTATCTCGGCCCTATCACCAATGCCGGTACCCCGGTATGAGGTCAAAATGCCATTTGATGAGTTTGCAATTATATTACTGTCAATATTCGTGCGCGTCGTATTAAAAATGGCGTAATATGCGGTATCATTTAGACTGTTGCTATCAATAACATTGTTCTTAATAATATTATCAAGTCCTTTAAAATTCAAATGAATCCCATGATAGCCGCTTTCTATAATATAATTGTCTGAAACCTCAAAATCAGCGTTCCCCAAATTTAACTCATCATCATTGGAGAAATTCAATATTCCGCATTCAGTCGAATTATAAATATAGTTATTTTTTAAAAGCGCCCCGGGAGTGTCATTAAATGCAAATCCCAACTGCACTCCGTCTTTTCTTGAATCAACGATTATATTATGGCTAATTTCCGCACCCGGCCCATGCTGGATAAAAACAGCCGATTTTTGCATGGGAGCATGATCGCCGATTATTTTAAACCCGTTAACAACAATGCCGCTTCCATAAGAATTTATCTTTATCCGACCGTCAATAACCGCCTCTCCTCCCGGTCTATCACCTAAATCTCCGGCGGGATCAATATTTTTCTGAGGC
>JBDRRI010000290.1:0-2559 GCA_043825815.1 Candidatus Zixiibacteriota bacterium | reverse complement strand
TTTGATTTTTCGATATTACTCATAATAAATCAATATTTTATTTCTTTTAATTCTACGTTTTGAGAGTTTGAAATGCTTGATTTACAAGCGTTTCTATATTATCGCCAGTAATATCAACTATACGTAATTTAAGCCAGTCTTCGCTCTTTTCTTTTTTCTGACCGAGAATCGCTTTTAAACGATATCCTGAATCAATAATCTGGGAATAAACCCCGAGCGGAAGAGAACATCCGGAGTTGAACAATTTTAGAAGTCCTCGCTCCAGAGCGCTTTCTTTTTCATCATTGATATTATTCAGCTTCGAGATAATCGATTCGACCTCGGGATCATTGTCACGAATCTGCATCCCCAGAATTCCCTGCGCCGGTGCCGGAAGAAATATTTCAGGGTCAAGCGGAATTGCCATTAAATCAGAGAGATCAAGATTCAAACGATTGACGCCGGCTGAGGCAATAATAATGGCATCGTACTGCTTATCGCGGAGTTTATTAACGCGCGTGGGGACATTGCCGCGTAAGTCTTTTATCTTTAAGGTTGGATTGAGGTTATAAATCTGGCATTTTCTTCGGGCTGAACTGGTTCCTATAAAACAATTATCATTAACGGGAAAAACAGAGTTCACCCTAAATGATTCATTATTGACCAAAAGCAGTTCGCGCCGGTCGGCTCTAAAACCGACCGCTCCCAGTTTGAGACCATCCGGCTGGGTAGTCATTAAATCTTTAAGAGAATGAACCGCCAAATCAATTTCATTATTTAGAAGAGCTTCTTCCAACTCTTTGGTAAAAAAACCCTTTCCCTCCATTTTATCAAAAGAAAGCTGATCGAGTTTATCGCCAGTTGTCTTAATTATTTTAATTTCGGATTCACAATCAAAATTATCTTTCAACTGATCGTGAATAAAATTTGCCTGAAATAAGGCCAGATCGGAGCCGCGGGTGCCGATGATTATTTTTTTTGAATTCATATCGCTTTTTTTATAGAACTATCCAGACTTTCCAAATCAACTTCGGCCCGCTTTTCTACCATCTGACTTGACAGATGTTTAACAGGGCTAAAAGCTGTATGGCCAATCAGCCGGGTAACCGTTCTTAAGATAGCTTCTCTTTCGTTTTCATCAAGCCGAGTGATTCTTTTTGAGAAAAGTTCATCCAGAGCCTTTTCGGCCATTTCGATTGATTCATTATAACTTTGACGAAAGATCGGCTTGAGCGACAATTCAATTCTATCGGTGAGATATTTATTAACTGCCAAGCGGACAATATCATTGGCTTTCCCGGCTTCAACAAACTTCTGGCGAAGATTCTTCTGTCCTTTGGATTTCAAATAGGAGATATCGATCAGTTCAATATTATCTCCATTATCAAACGCAGACGAAAAATCACGCGGAATGGCCATATCAAGACAGATTACCCTTTTCCCGTTTTTCAAAATTTTTCCATGGAAATTCTTGTCAAAAATTTGATCGACTGAGGCAGTGGCTGAAATGATAATATCAACCTCACCAGGATTTTCAATAAAATTGGACAGTTCAATTGCGGTACCGCCGAATTCGTCGGCCAAAATTTGCGCCTTTTGGACCGTCCGGTTGGCAAATATAATTTCTGCATTATATTTATTAGAAATCATTCTGGCCAATTTAACCTGCATCTTACCGGTTCCAACGATCGCCACTTTGGGATGATTCAATTCTCCCGCTGATTCAACCAGTTCATTGAAGGCAAGCGAGGCCATTGAAACAGCTCCAACACCAATTGAAGTCTGGCTCTTGACCTTGCGGGCCACCATAAGTGCCTCGCATATTAGATGATCCAGTTTGATACCGGCTAAACCACTTTCGAGCGCCTCTTTGTGGGCATCTTTAATCTGTCCGGCAATTTGATTTTCGCCGATGACCAGAGACTCCAGAGATGAAACGGTTCGGAAGAGATGAGAAATAGCTTCTTTACCAGAAAAATGATAAAAATCATTGGGGAAAAAGCTTATGTTTTTCTTTCCGCTGAAGAAAAAGTCAATCAAACGATGAAGCATCCGACTATCATTGTCAGAGCGGGATGAAATATAATAGAATTCAACTCTGTTACAGGTCGCCAAATAAATCAACTCGTCAAGTTTAAGTTTATCTTTTAGATTTTGCAATATAGCTGATTTGTTTTCTCTGTCAACCGTCAGGCTTTCAATCAAAGGCATATTTTGTTGCCAAATTGAAGTCCCGATTACGCCAAATTCCATTATTACCAACGCCTTATAACTAATTGTTTTAATCTCTTGAGCCGAATTTAACTTTTATTAAAGTTTAATTGTCACAGAAATGTCATAAGAAAAGAAAATTTGACCAATTATAACCTATTTTTTGATTCCAGAAAGAATTTGGACTATTTCGAGCTATATTGACCGGAAGGAGTGAATTTATATCCGGCACCTCGAATGGTATGAATATAACTGGGATGAGCAGGATCCGATTCAAATAGTTTTCTCAAGCGAACAATAAAATTATCAACTGTTCGATTGGTCGGGTAGGCATCATAACCCCAAACGACATCAAGAATCATATCCCGG
>JBDRRI010000289.1:0-8895 GCA_043825815.1 Candidatus Zixiibacteriota bacterium | reverse complement strand
CGCAAGGAAGGTTCTGCTTTTGATCTTCCGATTGCGGTCGGGATTCTGGCCGCCACCGGGCAGATTTTAAAAGAATCATTCGATGATTATGTGCTTCTCGGGGAACTCTCTCTCGACGGCAATATCCGCCCGATTCCGGGCGTTCTTCCGATGGCGATGCAGATTCAAGAAGACAATGGGATTAAAGGCATTCTGGTGCCCAAAGACAACGCTCCCGAGGCGGCTATGGCGGAAAATTTGAATGTCTATCCGGTTTCGACCCTGAAAGAGGCCGTTCATTTCCTTGAGGATGAAACAATTCTCCAACCGTACAAGCTTGATATCGAATCGGTTTTTTCCGCTTCGCGCAAATATGAGGTTGATTTCTCAGACGTCAAGGGTCAGGAGTCGGCCAAACGGGCGCTTGAAGTTGCCGCCGCCGGGGGGCACAATATCATTATGATCGGCCCCCCCGGTTCCGGTAAAACGATGCTCGCCCGCCGGATTCCGACTATACTGCCCGATATGACCATTCCCGAGGCGCTTGAAACGACCAAAATTCATTCTGTCGCGGGACTTCTGACTGACAGTGCCGCTCTGGTCGCCACCCGGCCGTTCCGCGCCCCGCATCATACTATCTCTGACGCCGGTCTTATCGGCGGGGGACGCATTCCCAAGCCGGGGGAGGTTTCACTGGCCCACCATGGCGTCCTCTTTTTGGATGAAATGGCCGAGTTCCATAAAGATGTTCTCGAAGTGATGCGCCAGCCAATGGAGGATGGAGCCGTTACGCTTTCCCGCGCCACAACGACATTGACATATCCGGCCGCCTTTATGCTGGCGGCGGCGATGAACCCCTGTCCCTGCGGATATTTTGGCGATAATTCTCACGACTGCAACTGCACCACCAACTCGATTCAGCGTTATATGTCGCGCATTTCCGGTCCATTGATGGACCGGATTGATATTCATATCAATGTCCCCTCGGTCAAATTCAAGGAACTGTCATCCTCGGCCTCGGGATGTAAATCGGATATTATTCGCAAACGGGTCAATACTGCCCGTAAAATCCAATTGGAGCGATTTAAAAACGAAAAGAAAATATTCTGCAATGCCCACATGCAGTCGCGCGATATCGCTCAATATTGCAAAATTGATGAAAAATCAAAATCACTTCTCAATCTGGCTATCACCAAACAGGGCTTATCTGCTCGCGCCTATGACCGCATTCTCAAAGTAGCCCGAACAATTGCCGATCTGGAGGGAGCCGCCGATATCGATATTTCCTATGTCGCCGAGGCGATACATTACCGTTCGCTTGACCGGAATCTGTGGCTATAAATATGATTTATCGCTGATAGGAAAATTAATTGCCAATTGTGAAAAGGCATTCATATATTTTTTGATTCCGGGAACAGGCCTTGATTTCCATGGAAAATTATTTTCCACTTTCTCATTTATAATCAAGAAGATGAAAAGAATTCAGAGTATAACTATATTGACTTTTTATTTTATGATTGTTATTTAAGTTTTATGATAGGACGGGAAATATGTCGGAACTGACCAAAATGGAAAAACTCTTTCTGCATGCCGGGAGGATGCTGAACACAACCATTGAATACGAAGAGTTAATGGGCCTGGTTCTTGATCTGACCATGAAGGCGGTTGATTCCGAGGCCGCACTGGTTTATCGAATTGATAAAAACGTCCCCAAAATGCGCGTTCGTGTTGCCAATCGTAATAACCCGGAAAATAAGTATTTTAAAATTGATAAGGGCAAAGGAATTGTCGGCTGGGTTGCCGAAAATCGCGAACCCCAAATCGTTAATGATTTAGCCTCCGATCCCCGTTTCTCCCGGACAATCAGCAAGTATGTTGATGTTGAACTCAAATCAACTCTGGCCATTCCGTTGATCGGGCGCGGTCAGATGATTGGCGTCGTTGAGGCCATAAATAAAATCAACGGTGATTTCAATGAGATAGATCTTGACACTCTGGTCGGACTGGCCAATCAGTTTGCGGTGGCCATCGATAACGCCAATCTGTATCGCACGGCCAAGCGAAGCGCTACCGAGTTAAAGCTTCTTTATGAAGTTGGCAAAAAGATGGCCAGTACGTTAGAAATCAATCAGGTCCTGAATCAGATTATGAAATCAATCCAGACCCTGGTTGGCTATTCATCGGGCGGCGTTTTTCTTACCGATGAGATCAAGGGCGAAATTAATACGGTTTATTCAGAAGGCTACGATTCCGAGCATGAGTATTTGCAGTTGAAAGTGGGGCAGGGGCTCGTTGGCTGGGTCGCCCGGTCTGGCGAGCCGGTGATTGTCGGCGATGTTTCCAAAGACGACCGCTACATTAACGGCAATCCTAATACCAAATCGGAAATAGTTGTTCCCATCGCTATCGACAGCCGTGTTCTTGGCGTTCTTAATCTGGAATCGCATAGGCGCAATGCTTATGATAATCGAACCCTCGATCTTGTCTGCGCTTTTACCAGTCAGGCCGCAGTCGCCATCGAACGCGCCTATCTTTACGGCAAAACTATTGAAAATAAGCGGCTGGACGAACAACTAAATGTTGCTCGTAATATCCAGTTATCGTTTATTCCTAAGAATAATCCGACTATCAAGGGTTATGATATCGCCGGAGTAAATATTCCCTCGGGCGAGGTTGGGGGCGATTATTTCGATTTTATAAAAATAATTGACAATCAAACCGGTATTGCCATAGCCGATGTTTCCGGCAAAGGCATCCCGGCCTCGCTGATTATGGCCTCGTTTCGCGCCTCATTGATAGCCGAAATCCGCAATAATTATTCTATCCGAACTATCTGCAAAAAGGTTAATTCTCTGCTCTATGAATCAGTCGAGCAGGGCAACTATGTCACCGCTTTCTATGGCGTCCTCGATTCTAAAAACGATATTTTTACTTTCTCCAATTGCGGGCACAATCTCCCTATTCTTATTCGCGCCAACAGTAGTATCGAATTTCTCAAAGAGGGCGGTCTGGCTCTGGGCGTAGTTGACGGCGCCGAATATGAAGAGCGTCCGATATTTCTCCAATCTGGCGATGTTATCCTTTTCTATACCGATGGCGTCACTGAAATTAATGATAAGAAGGGCCGGGAGTTCGGCCAGGATAGACTGCTTGAAGCACTAAAAGAATTTAAGGGACTGCCCGCGGTTGAAATGCAGAAGAATATAATTGATCGGGTGAAATCCTTTGCCGCCCCGGATCATGTTTTCGATGACATCACTATCGTCATTCTGAAAAAGATATAATAGTCGAACTCTTAATAAATTCATTTTGGCAAGACTTTTTGCAGTTTGATTTATCTCCTTAATCCGGCAATAAGAATTGACTTATCTCTTAAATCTCATTATTTTATAATTAACAAGCTATAATCATTGGAGGAAAAAATGTCCAAATTATTTATGGTTAGCATATTTTCACTTTTATTAATTTTCGCCGGTTGCAGCGAAGACAGCGGTTCGGGCAATGACCCCGATCCTGTAACCCCGCCGGCAAGATTGGTTGTTGATACTCTCGCATCGCCGGCCTTTAGCGGTGTTGATGAAGCCGTATGGTCGACTTTGGCCGATTCAGCCACGGCCTATATTGAAATAGGTGGATCGGCTTTATATGGTCGAAATTCTACGCTGGGAACGGATACTGTGGTTATCCAGGCAATTGTCAAAGGCGGTATGATTTATATCCGGGCAAAGTGGCATGATGGCACACAAAACGATATGGGTGGATATATTGAATTTCGGAATAGTAATTGGTCCCGGGAGACATATCATGGCGATGATAAATTTATGATAATATTCGGTAAAGCGCAAAGTACTCAAAAGGCTGATTGTGCGGCGATGTGTCATGTGACATATCATAAGGCTGATGTCGATACGGTTGATTTCTGGAGCTGGTCCTCGACTAAAACGGCACCGGGCAAAATGTCCGATGACGGTTACTGGAATAGTGTGTATGATTCGTATGATAATGAATCGAGCGTGGTCAATAAGTACGTCTGGCGCCGGAATTGGAATGCCGGCAACGCTTACCCATACTGGATGCCGGCTACAAATCCGACAACATTTACCGGGGAAGTGCTTTATTTGACAGAGGTTCAGGATTTTGATGCCTTTCTGAGTTGGCCCGATCAAGATTCCTTGCCAGGGTACGCTATCGACACTTCGATTTTTAATCTATCCCCCGCTGGAAATCAGTGGGACGTTAAAGCGTTGTCGGAGTATGAAGTTTCCGGAGTTTCGACGCTTTTAAATACCTGGACGGTTGTCTTCAAACGGCCTTTGAATACCGGTTATGCGACCGATATTGACCTGTCGACTCTTGATTCTATTCAGATTGCCATTGCGGCGACAACGAATGACTTTACCGGAATGTTTACCGGAGCAACCATTGTTCCCCACTCCGGTTCCAAGCCGTTTTGGCTAATTTTAAAACCGTAAAAAAATTCTCATATACCAGATAAAGCCGGTTGAGATTCGACCGGCTTTTTTTCTTGTCATCATTCTTGCCACATCGTTTAACTCTTTGTATATTCCAGTATTATAAACATATACTAGGAGGAAGACTGATGGCCTTAAGAACTTATGATCAATATATCGCCTCGCTCAAAGCGATGCGCCCCAACATTTATAAATTTGATGAACTGATTGAGGATGTTACCACGCATCCCGCCACCCGCAAAATGGTCAATGGGCACGCCCAGACATTCAAACTTATTTCCGATCCCGAAATTCGCCAGATTCTGACCACGACGTCGCACCTGACCGGCGAACCGATCAGCCGGGCCCTGTCGATTATCCAGACGCCGGAGGATCTCTTTGCCAATGCCCGGATGAAACGATTCATGTTCAACACCACCGGCACCTGCACCGGCGCCCGTTGTGTCGGCTGGACCGGTCTCAATGCGATGTTCGCCACGACCTATGATATGGATAAAAAGTATGGTACTGATTATCATCAACGGTTGATTGAATGGATGAAATACGCTCAGGCCAATGATATCACTGTCACCGGTGCGCTCACCGATCCCAAGGGTGACCGCACCAAAGCGCCGTCGATGCAGGATGATCCCGATATGAACCTGCACGTTGTTGAGCGGCGCAGCGATGGTGTTGTTGTGCGCGGCGCCAAGATTATGATCTGCGGAACGGCCGCGGCCAATGAGATATTTTTGCTTCCCGGTTCGGCTTATCGTGAAGCGGACAAAGATTATGCCTTCGCCGCGGTGATTCCGCGCGACATCGAGAATCTGACCATCGTCGAAACCCGCCACGCCTCCGATATGCGCGACTTCGAGGAGGGCTTTGACAATCCGGTGGCCGATGGCGGTATTACGCAGGCTTATCTCTTTTTCGAAAACGTCTTCATTCCCAACGATCGCATTTTCATGAACGGCGAATATGATTTCACATTGCCGGTTATTATGCATTTTACTTCGACCTACCGGGCGGCGATCGGCGGCTGTGTCGCCGGACAGGGCGATGTCAAGATCGGCGCGGCGGTATTGATGGCGCGCGCCAACGGTCTCAGCGCCAAAGTTTTTAATGACAAGATCACGCAGATGCATATCAACAACGAGACGACGTTCGGGATGGGGATCGCCGCCGGAGCGATGGGGAAGAAGCATCCCTCGGGTGCCTGGATGACCGATATCCTTCTGGCCAATGTTAACAAAGTGTACGTTGCCTCATTGCCGTATGATACCAATCGGCTGGCGCAGGATATCGCCGGCGGTATCGCCGAAACCGGCTGTATGCCGTCGTACAAAGATTTCAAATCGGAGAAGTACGGCAAGCTGGTCGACAAGTATCTCAAAGCGGCCTCACCGGCGGAGCCGCGGATGCGGGCGGCCCGGCTGATTGAGTGGCTGACCCTCGGCGGCGGGGTGCCGGGATGCATGCACGGCGGCGGTTCGCCCGACGGCGCCAAAGTTTTCATCCGGCTCAACGAGGATCTGGAGCACAAGGTTGCTCTGGCCCGGAAGCTGGCTGGTATCACCGAGGATATCCCGGAGCCGGTAAAGAAGAAATAAAAATATTTTTTGTAATTTTCTTATATGGCGTACAACTGTACGCCATTATTTTTAGTATAAATATTGCTGTCTTACCGACCCTCAATCTGGCGGATTTTGAAATAGAGAGCGATGGCCAGAATCGTTATAAATAGTGTCGCGATCGCCAAACCCCAGCGCCGGAAATAATATTCATCAATCAATCCGGCCGCCTGAACCTGAATCGAATCAGCCTTGGCCAATCCCACGGCCGCGTGTTGGGCGACTTTATTTATATCGAATGAATGCACCGCCGTCCGGGTGCCTATCAATGCCTGATTGACATCTTTCATCAGAAACATTATATCGGTCGTTTCCATTCCGCGCTCGTCGGTTTGGGTAATGATCGAATCGGCCGACTCGGCCCGCCGGGCGAGCACGACCAGCGAGGTTTTAATACTGTCGATTATCCCGGTTATCCGCGCATCGGAATCGCGGTCATGGCATTCAATGCAGATGGCTGGCTTCTCCCATCCAATCAGGGCGTCGGACGGTTTGACGATTTTATGTTTGGAATGGCAGGTTTCGCACATCGGGTAGCCAAACTCGGTGAACGCCGCGAAATGAGGGGAATTGGTGAATAGATCAGCCTCGATGGCGTGGCACTGACCGCAGACAGCGGAAAGCGATGCCACCCCGGGGGGAACGGCGCCGTGATTGCCGTGGCAGTCGTTGCAGGCCGGAGCGCCAAGATCGTGCTTTTCCAAAAGGGCGTTACCATGCACCGATTGCTTATACAGATCGAGCTGATCGGTTGGGATATTGTAATCGGCCATATAATCTTTATTGGCGTGGCAGGCGCCGCAGGCGGCCGGAAGATTTAACGGATAGGTGGTCGAATACGGCATACGCGGATCGCCGATCTGATGCGAAGTATGACAGGAAACGCAGTTGGCGACCTTGCCGTCTTTTTTGCCGTACAGAAGCTGGCCGTGTTGCGAGGTTTTGTATTTATCGAGCTGATCGACCGGAAGCGACTGGTTTTTATCGTGCATATAGGCGGCATCGGAATGGCACCGGGCGCAAAATTCCGGTACCTGAAAATGATTGGGCACTCCCCGGAATCCGCGCGATTTGCGGACATCATCCATATCCTCAAGCGCGGGATTGCCGCCGTGGCAATCATGGCAGAGCAGACCCTTCTGGTAGTGGATATCGCGGGTGAAAAGATGGGACGGACCGTCGTTGTCCTCCATTTCAGTATGGCAATTAAGGCAATTATTGTCAGAGCATAAAACCGCCGCCGGGGCGAGAATCATCAGTAATACGAATATATATATCAAATAAGTTTTAGACATTCTCACTCCACCATATATCCGATTATTGTCATGATTACGATAAACGCAACCACCAGGACGCCGAAACCAATATAGAGCCGGGATTTTTTATCGGCGCGCGATTTTTTATCAATAAACGGGACTATCGCCCAGATTATTCCGCCAATGCTGAATATCAGGATGCCGAACAGCTCTCCCTCAATGGAGAGAATATGAGCCGGAAGCATCTTCAGCGCCTGAAAAGCAAACATGAAATACCATTCCGGTCGGATGACCGCCGGAGGCGGGGCGAACGGATCGGCTTTCTGGCCGAGCGGCCAGTGCACCGGCCCGATACCGTCGGGGAAAATGACCGACAGCAGAGCCAGCAGGTTAAGCGCAATCAGCCAGACCAGCAAATCGCGGTAGAGAAAATTCGGGAAGAATTTCATATATTTTTTTTCGGATGGCGGTTTGGCCGCCCATTCGACCGGCTCGCTCATTCCCTGGCGCTGGACAAATAGAAGATGAATGGTCAGGAGAACAGTCGTTACCGCCGGAAGGATCGCGACGTGCAGTCCGAAAAACCGTCCAATGGTCGCTCCGGTGACATCCTCGCCGCCGCGCATAACGGTGAGCAGATAATCGCCCACCACCGGAACGGCGCCGGCCATGCCGGTTCCGACCCGTGTGGCAAAAAATGACAATTCGTTCCAGGGGAGAAGGTACCCCGAAAATCCGAACGCCATCGCCAGTCCCAAAAGCACTATCCCGGTGAACCAGGTCAGTTCCCGCGGACGGCGGTACGCCTGCGTGAAATAAACCGTGAACATATGAATAAAGGCGGAGAGAATCATCAGGTTGGCCGACCAGGAATGCAGGGCGCGGATCAGCCAGCCGAAAGATACCTCGGAGATAATAAACTTTACCGATTCATAAGCCGAGTCCGCTCCCGGACGATAGTACATCAGAAGCAAAATGCCGGTTATGACCTGAACGATGAAAAAGAACATAGTCAGGCCGCCGACATAATAAAATAGCGAATGGCTGTGGCGGGGCACGACTTTATGCGACATATAATCGACCAGATCGTTTATTTTGAGCCGGTCATCGATATATTTATAGGCTTTGATTTCCAGGTCGAGCTTATGGCTGGATTCCCGTTTATCCATCAGGCTGTTTCCTTCGAGACAAAAATATCAACGCCGTCCTCGATAACCACAAATTTCTCCAGCGGCCGCGGGGGCGGGCCGGAAATATTTTTACCGTCGAGATCATACCGCCCATTGTGGCAGGAGCACCAGACAATGCCGAGATCGGGGCGATGCTGGACGGTGCAATCAAGATGGGTGCAGGTGGCCGAGAGAGCCTTGAGTTCCCCGTTGTCGGTCAGGATAATTATGCCCAGATTGCGGCCGAATTTGAAGGTTTTGGATTTTTGCGGGTCGGCCTCGAGATCGGCGCGGGTGAAATCGAGCTTGACCTGATTAACATTGGCCTCGATCGATTTCGGGGGGGTGATAAATTTGTAAATCGGGAAAAAGACCGAGCCCAGAAAAGCCAGGCCCGCTCCGGACA
>JBDRRI010000288.1:0-15560 GCA_043825815.1 Candidatus Zixiibacteriota bacterium | reverse complement strand
GCGTTCTTTTATGGTACATCGGTTTTAAACTGCAAACGGACAAACTGAGCTTATTGGTTGATTGTCTGATTAACGGCGACGGCAATGCCAATGCGGCGACGGTCATCAATTCAGCCGTTTCCGGAACCCTTGATTATGATGATTTGATTACGCTTTGGTCCAATTTCGAACCGTTCGAAATGAACTCGATTATCTGTCATATCAATAATCTTAAAACGATTTTAACTCCCGATGAGTTTAAGGATCCGCTGGCCGGGTATCGTTTCCAGGGCCGGGGAGAAATGTTCTCGCCGCTGGGTGCATCGCTGATTCGGTGCGATAATGTCGCCACCGATCTGGTGGTCGGCCTAGATTCCCGTTTCGCGGTTGAGGAGGTCATCACGCAACCATTAATGGTTGAGTATGACAAAATTATCGAGCAGAGATTTGAAGAGGCAGTTATTTCCGAATCGGTCGCCTATGCCAAAGTGATTGCCGAGGCATCGGTCGTCCTTGATACAGTGTTTTCATAATCATTTTGCGAGATTCGGCCCGATATTATCGGGCCGAGTCATTGAGGTGTTTTTATGCAAAATTATATTTCAGATAGTACATCATCCTATCCGGCGGGAATAAGTCCGGGGAATAAAATGTTTCGGGTGAATTCCGGACCGTATGCCGGACGGGTAGTTATATTGCTTCATAAACCGTCGGGACAGACCTCGGATTTCGAAATTAAGTTATCATATGCCGATTATCCGTATACCGAATGGAGTCCGGATACGGCGGTTGTTACCGACAGCGCCGACAGTCCGTTTGATGCGGTGATGGATCCAAGCGGCAATATTTATATTGTCTATACCAAATATGCGACCGATGAACTGACAATTCGCAAATTATGGTTCGCATACGGTAATTGGACGCCGCAAACCCCGGTGACAATATATGACCAGGATGAAAACTATTTTCCTTCTGTAATTATTCTCAGTTCCGGTCGTATCTATGTTTCATGGAGCCGTTATGCCGCGGGACAGTACTTTATTAATGTGAAATATTCCGATAACGGAGTCAGCTGGGAGGCGGGGTCGTCTGATCCCGGGACAGCGCTGACTTCGGGTATGTCATCGGCTTATTCCCGATTAATTCAGGGCGGTTCATATCTTTTCGCTTTCTACTCCCGGGCAGGAACAAATCTGTCCTATCGGCGGATTAATGTTGATTCCGGTGACTGGGAGTCAGAAAGCGATATCGCTTCGGGAAGCAATTTCGATAATAATTTTAACGCGGCTGTGGCGAATAACGGTCTGATCGGAGTTGCTTATGATGATGGCCAGCTATGCTATAGGGAGTACAACGGTTCGCAATGGAGCAATCCGGTTGTTATCGATACAGAAGAGGGCGATTACCCTCAATTAAAGTACATCAATAATAATCCGTACATTTTATATTTGCGCAACTTCGGAGACGGGCAAACTCAGGTTCTGTTATCCAGCCGAACCGGCGCCGTATTTTCAAATCCGGGCAATCTTGATCCGGCCAAGAATATTCTGGAGGGAGTGATACTCTATGACACATCCGGAGGCACTTATGAAGATGTCACCAGCGCTGCCTCGAATGATACTGCGGGAGACCTGTTCCATAGTGTCTCAGCGGTTTTACTGAAAAATATAGGAGATGGCGCTTATTTTGGGATGGCGCATAAATTTATCTATCTGAAAATATTACTCTCAACCGGCGGGGTGGGCGGCAATGTTATCTGGCAGTATTTCAACGGGAACGATTGGGTCAGTTTTGTACCTTCCGGCGGAGCGTACCATTTCGACACGCTGAACAAACAGCTACTTCTCTGGGATGATTACTCCTCGACTCCGGCGAACTGGCAAAAAGCGATGGTTAACAACGGCTTTTTATACTGGATCCGAGCGGTGGTAACATCGGATTATTCAACCGGTTCGGTTGGAAGCCAGATAACCTCAATTCCCAATACCAAAGTCATTATTGTGATGGAGTAGGCTATGTCATACACGAATAAAGAATTGGCTAATTATCATATCAATTTCAATAATCAATTGGTTGACGAACAGAACAATTATGAAATTGTAATGAGCGGAACCGATTGGATTGATTTGCCCGGTGTTAATCTGATTGACGGATCGGTGATTGTCAAGGCTTTGCGGAATTCTGTTCCATGCTCGGAATCAATAATATTGGGTTCAACGGTTTTGTTCCTATCCAAAACTAATCTGGTTTTAGATTCAGTGACCGTGGCATCTGACAGTTCTTTGGGAACTATTTATACAGAGAATGTAGATTATGCAATTGATTATGTCAATGGAACGATTGTTAGGTTAGTCGGCGGGAGTATTGCGGTTAACGCTTCGCTCATGATTTGGTACTATTTCTATACGCCGTACGTTGAAAACAGCGATTATCAGGTAATTTATCAATCGGGCAAAATAAAACGTCTGGTGTCGGGAGATGTGGCCGAGAATCAAACGGTCTATGTTGATTATCAACTAACAACATCGCAGGTGGGCGAAGACGCCATAGTGGAGGCGGTGGCTGAGGCCAATGCCCTGATTGAAAAACAGGTTGATCCGGAGGGTCGATTTGGAGCGGATTTGACGCTTCAAACGGCGGCAACATATCTGGCGGTTTCCATTGTTTGTCGGATGCTGGCGATTGATAATATGAAAGCAAATAGCTCCAGTCATAATGTCGCCGCATCATGGTTGTCGGTGGCGGAAAGTTATCGAAAAGATTTTGAAAATATGTTGAAATCATTCAAGCCGGATGCCTCGCCGATGAAATATCCGACGCATTCATAAGGGAGAGTAATAATGAATACTTTAGCTTACTTAAAGAGTCGCCGGCTGTGGGTGGTACGTGATTTCCCGGTGCATGGTTTGGCCAGCGATGCCGAACTATTTTATCTGATTGTTGAAGAGGTCGATTCTATTTCCAGACTCGGTTTTGGATTGATTTCGACCGGGGATTCATCCCAGGGGGTCAATTTTTCAAATTTGACAGATTTCAAGGGAAACCAGCTTCCGGCAGAAATTAATCTGCCGCGAATTATTGTGGCGCCCCGTTCGGAGTATGGTGCCTTTATTGTCGGGAACGAATCCAGTAACGGATTTAAAATCGGGCGGGATTCCCAGGCTCCCGGTCCGGTTAACGTCGATCTGTTTATTTTTGAGATGGGGAATAACTAAACGATGACTTTGAGAAAAGAAAATATAAAACTCAGCGATGTTGAGATACTGGAAAAGGTAAGAAACAAGCTTTTTGAAACTTTTGAAAATGAAAACAATAATGCGAAAGTAGGTGATCTTTTGAAAGTAATCGAATTGAAAAATAAACTGTCGATCTCCGGTCAGGCCGAGAAAGAATTCTGGGCGCTGATTGATGAAGTCCGGCAAAAGGGGTTGTCATCCAGGACAACTTCGAAAACAAAAAAGAAGGCACCAAAAATTAGGAAGGATGGGGATGTCGGTTGAAATTAATATTGGCCATATTGATGATACTCTCTCTGAATACCGTGAATGCAGAGCAGAGTCAATACATCAAGTATGATTTGGACAATCCGGTTGTTGACCGCCGCTTCAATGAGAGATCGATGAATGTTCTTGTCGGTGATTCAACTCGGGCTGAATTTTGTCCTAAAATAACAATCGCGGCCTGGGGCGATGAATGTCGGTTTAGTCTCGATTTCCGTACTGATACAATGTTAACGGGCATTATGCCTTCACTGGTAAATAATAGACTCGATGTCTCTCTGCGAAGCGGAGAAAGAACGAGAATATATCGAAGAGATGATGGTAATCTGGAATGGGAAATTGAATTGGATAATGTACCGGATACGAATATTTATGAATTTCATTTTGAATCCAAGGGTTTACGTTTTGTTTATCAGGATACTTCAAAGTTCGATTCAGTTTTACGGGCGAATTCGATTTATCCCGATAGTGCCGTGTATTCCTGGATCGCCTATCACCAAACCCGGCGGGACAACTGGAGGATAATAAGCGTCGATAATGATACGACTTATCATGCTTATTATGGCGGTATTGCCTTTACGATTTATCGCCCCAAAGTTGTCGACAGTCGGGGTCGGACTGAATGGTGTTTGCTTGAAATTGATACCTTAAAGAATATTCTATCGATCGAGATTCCGTGGAAATTCTTGATGGAGGCCGATTATCCGATTACAGTCGACCCGACGATTGGCAATAGTACGCAGGAAGGATTCTTCGGCAATGTGGCAAATTGGGTTCATACAGTTCTTTATAAATTTTCAAGCACCGCCGAAGATGACGGCATCCTGACCAATGCCTATATTTATTCTTATAATAATGATTACAATTATGTCTGCACGGTTCAGGTCGGTGTGTATACCTATGATAGCGATGTTGCCAATTGCGATTCGGTGGCGGTTTCCACAAAAATTCCGATTGAAAACTATGGGTCGGGCAGTATCCAATGGAACTTAGCCGAATTCCCCGGTTGTGAATCAATTGGTAGCGGCGAGGATTATATTGTCACCTTTATTCCTTATTCATCGGGGGGAGCCTGTCTTCGCATCGCTTATGGATTCAGCGCCTGGGGAGATATTAAGTACGCGACCGGTTCCGATTGGACCTTTCCATCAAATCTGACAGGGTATCAATCGACCAACAGCAAATGGGCCGTTTACGCCGAATACACAATCAATGGAAACGGAAATAATTTATTGCGCCGCCGGCATATGATAAGAGGAGGAAATTAATGAAATTAATATATTATGGATTGGTTTTGATTTTATTTTTGGCGACCAATTCCTTTGGATTCGGAATTGTCGATAACAGTGCCACGCGCGATACTCTTTCGATTCCGTTTATGGCGCTCGATTCGATTGGTAATCCGGTTGATTTGACCGCTGGCGATTCAGTTTATATCGTCGTTTTTTATCCGGGCGGAGCGGTCGCCTTTAAAGATTCAATGGCGTATAATGATGCCAATATAAAATCTTACGATTGGGAGGATTTTGACGGCGGGCAAGCATACGCCTATTGCGAGCGAGTTTCAATTCTGGACGGAATCAATCCAGTCGCCGGAATTTATTCATATCACATTTATGTCGACGATAACAGTTCTGCTAATCTGATTACAACTTATGAGGGGACGTTTCAGGTTATCAATTCCACACTGGAAAGCGCTCTTGATTCATCAGGCCTGGCGGCTAATAACGGTTCGAAAATTCTCGACTCATTGGCCAATATTATTGATTCGCTATATGCGGTCCTGGATACGCTTCAAAATCAGGATAACTGGGTGGGGAATTTCCGCTATTCCAATAGCGATTCAACTCTTTTGCTTAAACGTCTGGTAATATCGGGCGCCAATGGAAGTGATGGCTCTTTTGTCGTTGAAAACACGACTGACGGGGCAGTGTCAATATTTAAGAGTATGGCCGCATCGCCAGTTTTCTCACCGGCCATATATATGGAATCAAATTACGATTATGGTTTAATGGGTAATATTGGAGAAGAGCTAATTGCCGGTGATATTTCCGGTTCGGTTGGATCTGTTGTTTCACCGGTCAGCTCGGATATCGTTTCCATATCGGGAGATAATTCTGCGGCTGATAACTGGGAGAGCATGCTTGATGGTACCGGCGGGTCGTCGTTGTCTTTGGGGCAACTGGCCATCCGGGCCGCCGATAATGATACCGCCTTGATTGTACATGGAGCCGGATCCGGCAATGGCGCTTCATTTAGCGCCGGTAACTCAGGAAGCGGTATCTCCACGAGAGGAGGAAGTACATCCGGCGACGGATTTTATAGCTATGGCCAATCGGGGAGTAACGGTTTTGGATTGTATCTGGTTGGCGATGGAGCCGGATCGGGCGTTTATGCCTTGGGAGGAAGTTTCGGCAATGGATTATATGTCGAGGGTGGAACTTCCAGCGGTCATGGAATACAGGCACAAGCCTATAATGACGGTTTTGGCATTTATGTCCTGGGCAAAAACGACAAGGCTGGGTTAAGAATCGACGGCGGCGCCGCCGCCTATGGCATGCATGTGACATCGGGCAATTCCATTTATTCGGATATCTATCTCGGTTCATCGGGCGATATTGGAAATGGCAGTCAACTTATCTTAATGACCGATGATTCGGTCTTGATAGATATTTCAAGTAATACAGATTTTGCCGATTCAATCGCCAATCGTGTCCTTGAAGATTCATTATCATATAAGGGAAGCGGGGGTTCATCGGATTCAACCTCGATTGCCCGCTGGGTCTGGAATACGCCGGGAAGCAGTCATAATGTCGAGGGAAGTTTCGGGAGTTTGCTTGATGATCAGGTTTCAGGAATCGGTTCCGGGAGCGGAATATATGCCTGTCAGATCGTTGCTTTTGATAGCTCCGTTGATATGGCGGTTCCGGGAGTAAGAATAGCGGTCCGTAATCTGGCACAGACATCATTGTCCGGATGCGGTGCGACCGATAACAACGGAACAGTTATTTTTAATCTCGATGCCGACAGTTTTTTGGTCAATGCCGTTTCGTCGGGATATATCTTTGAAAGTTTCGACAGTCTGATTGTCGATGGCGCCGAATTCGATACCATTTTTGGTTATCAGTTCAATCCTGGAGCGCCTGAAAATCCCAATCTCTGCCGGGTTTTTGGCTATCTTTTTGATATCAATGGCCAGCCGGAGAATTATGCGACAATTAAGGCATCGCTTCCCGGTGGAGCCGTTCTTAACGGCAGTAACATTATTTCGCCATTCAGCGTTTCAGCAGTGACGAACAGCAATGGTTATTTTTATCTCGATTTGATTCCGAGCACTGATTTGAATCCGGCAACAACTCGCTATGAAATAACAATCACCCGCACCGATGGAACCATCCTTCGCGAGCGGATAATAATACCCGATCAAGCCAACTGGCAATTAACCTGGTAATAAGAAAGGAGCAAACATGTTTTTAACGGTAATCCCGATTGTCGGCTCGATATTTGATTTCATATCGGGCAATATCATTACGATTTTGGGCGGCACCGGAGCGATTGTTCTGACGGTCGCCTCCTGGCTGTCCAAAAAATATCTGGTGCCATATCTGACGATTGAAAAACGGCGCAAGTATGCCAGTTATATTGCGGCCATTGCCGATGATGTAACGGATGAATTGCGCGTCAAATATCCCAATCAAACCTGGACCAAATATTTGGATGAAGCGGTCGATAAGGTCATTGATATCTGCGATATCGACCAGGAAATAGCCCGGCGGGCAGTCTCAGCGGCAGTGGGCAGGAAGTAGCCAAAAAAAAGAGGCATCCCAAAAAGATGCCTCTTTTTCTGTTCATCCAATTAGATACCAATTGGATTTAATAACAGGGATCAGTCCCACCTTCGAATATAAATTTTATCATAAAAATAACATCGGCAATATCAATGGAACCGTTGCAATTGGCATCGGCTCGCCCGGCTCCGCCAAATGGCTCCGGTCCGCTTTTATATATAAATTCAGATAGATAAAGCACATCGCCAATATTGGTCGTACCGTCGTTATTATAATCGCCTTTTAAATAATCGGGTATGCATTGGTATTGAACCAGCGAGGTGGCCGATTCCACCCGTCCGGAAAGATCGGTAAAGGTGGTGGTTATGAAATATAACGAATCTTCACTTAAGTCAGTGGACGTCCAATCATAAGACCAGAGATTACCCGAAACGGCACCATAGCCGATAAGATCGCGGGTAACATAATGATTATTGCCTCTGATAGTAAAGATAATATCAACCTGGTACCACTTATTGTCATAATAGATTTCCGATCCGGTCGGATTATTCCGCATGAGGGCGTCAACTATTATCCCGGTGATCGGATCGGCGATTTTAATCGCGTACTGGTCGTCTATATCGGCCAATCCGGTGACACCGCATCCGACAACAAAAAGTCCCGTCGTCCCCGATAATCCAAGAATGGGCAGTTCGCCGCGTTCCTGCAATAAGGTTCGATACAAATGATAATCAGGGGAGCGGTAGACTTCGAATTTTAGAGCATTATTATGCAGGGCGTTGTACTGTTGAAGGCCGTTAAAAAACAGATCATCATAGGTGCCATGATTTATTTTAGTCAGCATATTATCCGCGAGGCGATCGACAACCGTATCAATCGGGATATAGGTTGAACCTTCGCGCATCGAAAAGATATATCCTTGGTCAAACCAGTATTTGATGGCCATTGCCGCTGTAATCGGACCGCAATAATAGTTGCCGAAATTAGTCTCGCCCAATAATGATAGCGGGATTTCATAATCGATTGAAGCCGAGAGTTTCTCGAATTTAACCGATGATATATTTTCGTCATTACTTTCTGCTTGAAGGGTTATCGGAGCGCAAATATTTGCCAAGGGGATCGGGTTTATAAGAGTCGGATTGGGAGGGGTTGGATCGATATCTACTTGAACCGAATCAACATCAAGTTGGCCCAAATCATCGGAAACGGTGACTTTTACCCAGTAAGTACCCTCGGATAGGCCCGAATAATTCCATTGATGGTACCATCCCACACCTCCGCCGGGAGGATCGATATTACTTCGAAAGAAACAGCTACCGTCAAAATCGGTCGTCATGGTTGTCCAATTGCCGACGATGCTTCGATATTGGAAAAAGGCCGAGAGGATATTTTCATTACCCGAATTTTCCGAGGCCCATACTTCTCCCAAACCGGTTACATCGTCATTCGATTTCGGTTGAAGGATGGTTACCGATGGTACCGGATCGGGTCCGCCGGATCCTCCGGGATAACCGCCGCTAAAAAGGAGAATTCTCCCGGGAAAAGTCGGGAATTCGGGAAAACCGGTATTACTCAAATCGACAAAGCCAATAGCGGTATCCCATATATTATAATTAACGCAGGCAACCGGGGTATCATCGGTCACAAGGGAAACATTCCAGGTAGTATCTACAATACTGGCGAAGAAAAAGCCGACAAAGTAAGGTTCGTTGACGAGGCAGTTGGAGTCAAGCGGCGTTTCTATCTGGTACAATCCTGGTCCCGGAATGGTAATCATATATGTTGATGACAGGTTAAGCAAGGCACCCGGGGCGGGGCAGGTTGGAATGGTAAAATCGGCGGATTCAATATCGACCGAAACCAGAAGCGAACAAGCCTTTTCAAAATACAATGTAATATATACATTTTCGACAGAATAGGGATATGGATTTTCGCAAGATTCCGACGGATCCTGGTAGGCCTTATAAAGTTCATTGCCGATTACCCAATGAGTCACAGCCCAGGCGACACTGTCATAATTTTGGGTTGTGCAATATTCGGCCGTTGAAAAATGAGGAGCAATCAGATAATTCTTAATATTTTGATCGGATAATTTCTCAATTTTCACATTTGGTTTGAAGTTATTGCTGTATGATATGGAAAAAGCCATAATTATTAACAGAATCAAGAAGAGATATTTCCTGAGAATCATTGGTGCTCCTTTTTTATAAAAATTCGTCTATTATATTGATATCGAGCGTAAATAATATAACTTGATAAGATGGAACGAATTATAAACCGAATTTGCGGTAACAGGCTACAGTATGTATAATTTTTAAACAGATTTTATGGCGATGAAAAAAATAGAAAAACCATCATGGCTGAAAGTTCGCTGGACCGGTGATAAGCGATATCTGGAAGTACAGGATTTGATTCTGCAAAATGATCTGCACACGGTTTGTCAGGAAGCGAACTGTCCCAATCGGGGAGAATGTTTTTCATCGGGAACAGCGACCTTTTTAATTATGGGCCCCAATTGTACCAGGAACTGCCGTTTTTGTAATATTGATCATAAAAAAATCCTTCCGATCGATCCGGATGAACCGGCGCGGCTGGCTCGTGCGGTTGATATTTTGAAATTAAAACATGCCGTTATTACCTCGGTTACCAGAGATGATCTTGAAGATGGCGGAGCCGGGCAGTTTGCATCGGTTATCAAAGAAATTCGCAGGTTGGAAATAAGGCCGACAATTGAAGTTTTAACCCCTGATTTTCTTGGAAACAGACCGGACGTGGAAACCGTATTGAAGGCGGAGCCGGACGTCTTCAATCATAATGTCGAAACGATTCCAAGGCTTTATTCTGATGTCCGCCCCCAGGGGAATTATAAGCGTTCACTGGCGGTTTTAGAGATAGCTTCTGAATATACTGAATCGGTTAAATCCGGATTAATGGTCGGCTTGGGAGAAAGCAAAGAAGAACTTAAGCATGTTTTTTTCGATCTCCATAGGGTCGGCGTGAAATATCTTACAATCGGGCAATATCTTCCGCCCTCGGATAAACATTTTCCATTGGAAAAATATTACCACCCCGATGAATTTAAAGAATTGGCGGAAATGGCGGAGAGAGCCGGCATCCCCAATGTTTTTTCCTCGCCGCTGGTCCGTTCTTAATATCATGCGATGAAACAATTCCACCAGAAATAGGATTTTCCCCACTATACGTCTTTTTTTATACAATCATTTACAGCGACCTGTGGCGTCCTGCAATTCCGCCGATATTTAATGTAAATATATAAAGACCGGAGATATGTCAACAGGAGGGGTCGAGAGGATGAAAGATATCAAGAAAAGATTGGTAGTTATTGATGACGAGAAATATGTCTGCAATATTATTGTTGAAGCGTTAAGTGAATTTCCCGATTACGAAGTCAGCAAATTTAATGATCCGGTAAAGGCGACGCAATATCTTGAAGAAAACCCGGTGGATCTGGTCCTGACTGATCTGGTGATGGGTGATCATTCCGGCGTTCAGATTATGGAAACCACTCTAAAAAATCATCCCGATGCGGTTGTTATTTTGATGACAGGTTACCCGACCGTGAAGACGGCGATTTCAGTCCTTAAGCAAGGCGGTTATGATTATTTGGTAAAACCGTTTAAGCTGGAAGATCTTAAATCTACAATTATTCGCGGCTTGGAACATCAATCAATAAAGAGAGAAAATGTTCAACTTAAAAGTCAACTGGAACTGAGGAAAATATCAGACGCCGTCGTCGGGGGTATTAAACTGCGTTCGCTTCTTAGCCTCATTGCCGAGTCGATTATCAGCGAACTTTCGGCTGATGCCGTATCGATAATTCTTTTAGACCGCAAGGCGCAAAAATACCGGGTCCGTTGCTTGACCAGTTTGGTCGATGACAAAAAACTTTTGCCGTTCCTGCTGGGTGAACAATATGACGGCGCGGAAGCCGATAAATATATTAAAGCCCGGACCATAAATGAAGAATTAACAGTAGGCAATAAAACTCATTGGCGAAGCTATATTTCCTATCCGCTCCTTTCTAAGGGGAAAAACATTGGCTTTTTAAATTTGGTTTGCACTAACCGATTCGGTCACTTAATTGCCGGTCAAAAACATCTTGTGGCTCTTTTGGCCACCACCGCCGCATCGGCGGTTGAGAGTAATTATCTGGATCGTAATTTACAGCTTTCCTACTTGATGACTATCCGGGCTTTGGCTAAAGCGATTGAGGCTCGCGATGGTTACACGGCCGGGCATACCGACCGGGTGTATCGCCTGGCGCGGGTTATTGCCCTAAAATTGGGATGGAATGGCACTCAATTATCTGATCTTAGAACCGGTTCAATTTTACATGATATTGGAAAAATCGGCGTTCCTGATAGAATCCTGAATAAACCGGGCAAGCTGTCTGACGAGGAATTCGAAATCATGAAGCAACATCCGGAAATGGGAGCCAAAATTTTGCAGAATATTCCCTTTTTGGAACAAGTTATTCCTTATGTCCTTTATCATCACGAAAAATATGACGGCACCGGATATCCTTTTGGTTTATCCGGAAAAGAAATTCCAATTGAGGGAAGAATATTGGCTGTGGCGGATACTTTTGATGCTATTCTTTCCGATCGACCCTATCGAAATGGAGCCACAACGGATAAAGCCCTGGATGAATTGGTCAAGTTTAAAGGTATGCAGTTTGATCCCAAAATAGTCGATCTGTTTATCAAGGCTTTTAACGAGAGTAAATCCAATTGGTTGGTTTCGTATGGAAAGAACTTCAAGGATACGGAAACTAAGCAAAATCAAAAGGTATCGGTATAAAGCTAACCGCAAATATGGCAATAGCCACAAATCCCATTAGGCGGGCATGAAATGGTATCGGTATCTCATCATCTATTGTTGGCGGATGTTTTAGTTTAAAAATAAAAATCATTATTCCAAAAATCCACCATCCCGGCCAATAGAAGCCCAATGCTATCATAATAACGGCAAATATTTTTCCGATTATATGCTGAGCCCTGCCAAAAAGTCCATAGACGATGTGACCGCCGTCTAATTGACCCATCGGAAGCAGGTTAAGCATTGTCACTAATAATCCGACCCAGCCGGCAAAGGAGGCAGGAGAAAGAGCAATATCATATCCATCCGGGATTGGTCCGACAATCAGCCATGTCAAAAATTTTAGCAATAATGAGTCTCCTAAAGACAGGCCGGAGAGCAATCCCGTCTCGACAATCTGCGAATTTTGAAGTCCGATGACCAGAGCAATAACCGATATCACAAATCCCGCGATAGGGCCGGCCGACCCAACCTCTATCAAATCGCGCCGGTTTAAAATCGGCGAGCGCGATTTAATTATTGCTCCAAAAGTTCCGGCAATATTCGGTGCTGGCAGAAAGTATGGCAGAGACATTAGAACTCCGCGCTTCCGGCCGGTAAAATAATGTCCGAATTCATGAAAGAGAAGAATTGCAATAAGAGCGATGGTGAATTCCAATCGATCCATAAAAAATTCAGGTTGAGAAAGGTACGTATAGACCGCATTAGGCTCAAAGATCAATCCTGACGAAAAAAACGGGGCAAGAAATATAGAAATCAAAGTCGCAATAAATAATATTATATGCAGTCGGGGCAGTTTTTTTCTGGATGATTGACTCACTTCAATAAGTGCATCATCAAAATATTCCGTGTATTTGATTTCAAATCCTGATTTTTTAAGGCGTTCTTCAATCAATTGCCGGGCGCCGGAATTATCTGATTTGGGTCTGACTTTATAGATTAATTTATTATTATGGGAATAAATGGCTGAGACTTCGAAAAGATCAATTAATTGATAGTAGATTGATCTGGATAGTTGTTCAATATTCTCCGTCATTGCTATTTCTCATATTTATTCTATTATACTATTATTTAAAGCAAATAGCCGTTTAAAGTCAAATCCCTTTGCAAAAAGATTAGAGAGATTATATAAAAAAAAGAAGCAAGGCCGGCAGGCCTTGCTTCCAAGATATTGGCGCATAACGCCAATTTATCTTTATTTATGGGGCAACATATCCGCCCAGCGTCCAGTCACCAGCGATACATCCGGTCAGATTGAAATAATAATCAATCAAAACCGTAACGTCGGCGCCATCGGGATCACCACCCGAAGCGTTTACGTCACCGAGGTGTTTGAACGGGAACGGTCCGTTTCCGCCATAATATACAAAATCAATCAGATAGGCAATATCGACGAGGTCGATAGCACCATCATTGTTGACGTCGCCGCGTCCAAAGCCAGCCCACTTGTTAGCCATATCGGCTAAGCCAAAGAAGTTACTGGCCACATCGCAATCGACGGCATTCGGAAGACCAAACCAGGCAGTACCCAGTGTGGCGGTTCCGCTACCTTCCATCGGAAGGTCAAAGGAACCGAACACAAACCAACCTTCGCGGTCATCAGCATCTTCAGCGCAAAGAGCCGGATTGGTTCCCGGCTGATGCATAAGACCGACTGTGCCGGTCATCCAGCCAGTGATCGAATCGAGCCAGACGGATGTATCATCCCATCCAGCCTGATTGGCGGTAAGGGTCTTAGCGCCTTGTATACCTTCATATCCGCAGCCAAACGGAATACGAACCATGCCCCAGGCATTATCCTTGGTATTACAAGGATACATGTAGGCCAGGTTGTGATCAGCATCATAGTTGCAAACGTCAAAATCAGTGTCTGGAATGTCATAGTCGATTATCGCGCCAATATAGAGATCATTAATGGCAGCGTAACGACCGGACAATTCCATTCTGTGAATGATGAAGTTAGCCAGATCGGCTTCATCAGTAACACCGATAACTTCAACGCATCCATGGAAACCAATGGTTAGCGTGTCGTTATAGCCATTATTGACGAGATCATCCGGGATATCTGTCCAGTTCCAACTTACGCAATTGCCGAGCGTATCATAGGTACAAGCGTCCTGAGCGGAGTCAACGAAAGCATAAGCAACGACTTCGCCGTAAACACCGTCGTAAGTCGCGCCGTCATCGTGTGACATTTCACCCAGGAGGACGTTGGTTCTATGATTTGGAGCACAGGTTCCGTCATAGCAGTTAGGATCCGGCAGGATTGAAGACCAGCCAAGACCCTGTCCCCAGTCATCCGTATGCATGAAGGTATGACCTGACCAGAGGCCGGGGGTTTTACCCGGCGGAATCGGATGAACGCTATTATTCTGCGGTTTAGAGAAGACAAAACCGCCTTCCCAGAACGAAGTCACATCACCATCGATTTCAAAGCTGGAAATGTCACCATCGGCCAGTTTGGTTGAGTTCCAAATATGCATATAGTTGGCGCCGCCAACGCCGAACTCCATTACGACATCTTCATATAAGCAACCGCCGACCAGATTCACTCTGACCTGCGGAGTCGCATAAAGGGCCGTGTCCGCAGGATACGTTAAAGTACCGCGGGCACTGTCAATGAAGTAATCGGGGTCATCGGAGTAGACGTCGATAAATATCGGAGTCTGACCGCGCGGAACCAGAGTTCCGTTGATATCAATGACAATGTCAAGATAATTGGCAGAGTCATTGTAAGCGTCCTGCGGCGGAATCACAGTTCCCGGGGTTGGCGAAATAACACCGTAGACCCAAGCCGGGGCAGTGAAAGCCGAACTGTTGCGCGAAGCGCTCTTGGTATTGGCAATTACGACATCGGTTATAACATTATCGGCAAAGGCATCGGCATACATCCGGGAGAATTTCTCATCGAGTCGGTCCAAACGATCATCGCTTACAATAGCGATACCATTTGAACCAACGTCGGCTCTGTCCGGAAGCAATCCGTTGTCTTCGGGGGCAAGGAATACGCCGTCGAGAGTCAACGGAGCGCCGCCGAGGTTGCCAATAACATTCGGAACGATAACCTGATAATGATCAGGCAATCCAAACGGAACAACAGCATCATGTTCAAAGCCATTGAAATCCAAACGCGGGCGAGGAGTCTCATCCGCGGATGTCAAACAAACCAGATTCTGACGTCCGAACAGCAACAGCCGTCCATCACTCATAACCTGGCCGCTTGGATGGCCATAGCCGTAACCACCTACGGTGAAATGGCCGGACCAGCGACGGTTGAACATTTCCGCGCCATCATCGGAACGGAAGAAGTTGACGAAGTTCCATCTCGTGGTCGCAACGATCCAGTCGGGAGCGCCCGGCTCACAGGAGAGAACGGTGCCCATACCGATAAGATCCCAGGGTCCGGGAGACATCATGGTATGTTTGAAAAGAACGTTGCCGTTATTCTTATTAT
>JBDRRI010000287.1:0-5816 GCA_043825815.1 Candidatus Zixiibacteriota bacterium | reverse complement strand
GAATCAATATTCGAGCGTTTGATTTAGGGTATCGGGCGATCAACAATGGCAATGGGTATATCACTTTGATTAATAATAATCGAGCCGATTCGGTTGTTACGCAAATAATTCGAAAAGGGGAGGGACATTATCGAGCCGAGTTTGATCTGGTTCCGCCGGGGCTGTACGATTATTATGGACGGATTGAGCAAGATGGACGACTCTTAAAAGAGGCAACCGGGCAGATTGCGGTGGAGAATTTTGCAATTGAAGAGTACTATCGCCAGCCGGATTTTGCCCAGTTATCGAATATATCTCGTTTAACGGGCGGGAAGTTCTTTAAGGCACCACAGGCTGACTCAATATATGCGGTTATTGACACAATGGCCTTGACGATTGAAACTCGCTCGGAAATTGTTTTATGGAACAAAATCTGGCTATTAATTTCATTTATTCTGGCGCTGGGAATTGAATGGTTTTTACGCAAGAGGTACCAGCTTATTTGAGCTCCAACAGGCGCGTCATGTCAGTAATAAAATTATTTGAATTAGGCATAAATCTATATATACTGCAGATATTTTGATAGACGGATTATTGACGAATTTTAATGAAGAAGGGTAATAGAATATGAAAATAGCGGTAATTGGATCCGGTTTGATGGGACGGGCCGCCGCCTATGATTTGAGCCGGGCTGAAGGCGTCGAAAAGGTGGGTTTGTTTGATTTCGATTTTGATCTGGCTGAAGAAATAGCCAAAAAATATGGTAATGAAAAAGTTGTGGCGGGCAAGGTGGATGCCGGCGATGAGGATCAGGTTCGGGATATATTGAAAGACTATGACGCCTGTATTTCAGCGGTTACGTATAAGTACAATCCCGGATTGACCCGGGCGGCCATTGACGCAAAAACGCACTTTTTTGATCTGGGTGGCAACAATGATGCGGTTGCGGCGCAATTTGAAATGAATGAATTGGCCCGTCAGGCCGATGTAGTCGTAATTCCCGATTGCGGGTTGGCGCCGGGTATGGTTTCGGTATTGGCCGCGGCGGGAGTGCAAGAATTCGATAAGGTCAACTCGCTGAAAATTAGAGTCGGGGGACTTCCTCAAAACCCCCGTCCACCCTTGAATTATCAAATGGTTTTTTCCTCGGAGGGCCTAATTAATGAATATTGGGAGCCGGTGGTTATTCTTGAGGGCGGCCAGAAAAAGACAGTAAATCCGATGACCGCCATTGAAGAACTTGAGTTTGACGGTATCGGAACTCTTGAGGCGTTTTATACATCGGGTGGAACCTCGACCCTTCCCGATACCTATAAAGGCGTGATAGATTTTCTTGATTATAAAACGATTCGCTATCCGGGACATTGCCAAATATTCAAACCGATGCTTGAAATCGGATTGGGTTCGCGCAGCCAGATTAAAGTCGATAATGTAACTGTCGAACCGCGATCGATTCTTAAAAAAGTTTTAGAGAAAAATCTCACTTTTTCAGATCCCGATATGGTTCTGGTTCGCCTGATTGTCGAGGGGATTAAAGATAATAAAAATAGAAAATTGGTTTATGATATTATTGATCGCCAGGATAATGTAACCGGATTGACTTCAATGATGAGGATGACTTCGTTCCCGGTTGCCATTATAGCCTGGATGGCTTGCCAGGGGATGATTAAGGAGCGGGGCGTTGTCTCTCAGGAAATAGCGGTGGAGCCGAAATATTTTATTACCCAATTAAAGAAAAGAAATATAAATTTGACAATTCGCGAAGAATAAATCGACCGTTTCCTCTACTTAAACGTATAACATTTAAGAGAGAAACCTATTTTGGATAACAATAGACCATTTTATTAAAAAAAAGTGAAAAAATAGCTTGAAATAATTGTAGAAAGTGTCCATATTATCCACTTTAGAGACGTATGGTAATATAGAAATAAAAACTAACCTAAAAGAAGAGGAACTGTAATGAGATTATCTCGCAAATCCGATTATGCCCTTCGAGCGGTTATGCATTTTGCCGGACTACCCAAGAATAAACTGGCCTCGATTGGTGAAGTTGCCGAAGCTCAAAATATCCCCAGGGAGTTTCTGGCCAAAATCTTGAAAGATCTGACCTGGGCCAATATCCTGATTTCTTATCAGGGAGTGACCGGCGGTTATAGACTTTCGAAACCGGCAAAGGACGTAACTTTTCTGAATGTTATTGAAGCGATGGACGGTCCGGTAACGCTGAACCTGTGCGTTGCCGATGACAAAAATTGTTCGCATAGCAAGGACTGCAAGATGCGCGGTTTTTGGATGAAACAACAGGATACTTTTGTGAAGTCTTTGACTCAGGCCAATTTTGGCAAGTATAAAGCAACTATTAAAAAATAGTTTTTGGGAAAATTGAAATAACCCGCAGGGAATGCTAAATCCTTGCGGGTTTTTGTTTCTCTGTTGATGTTAAAATCTCACCTTGGGGCTTGATTTTTTGTCTGCATTTTGATAATATCTTGATATAAAAATAAAATATTTTTTTGCGGATGAAACCGCCTGTTTATAATCCTAATCTGTTTTTATGGAGATTATGTTATGAATTTCGAAGATAAAGAATACAAAATCAGAGTCGGTTTAGCGGAAATGCTCAAGGGCGGAGTCATTATGGACGTGACCACTCCCGAGCAAGCCAAAATTGCCGAACAAGCCGGCGCTTGCGCCGTAATGGCCCTGGAAAGGGTACCCTCGGATATTCGGGCCGATGGCGGCGTAGCCAGAATGGCTGATCCTGACATTATTGAGGGAATTAAAAAGGTTGTTTCGATTCCGGTTATGGCCAAATGCCGGATTGGACATTTTGCGGAGGCCGAGGTGCTGGAGTCTCTGGAGGTCGATTTTATCGATGAGTCGGAGGTGTTAACGCCGGCCGATTATAAATATCATGTCGACAAATGGCGGTTCAAGGTGCCGTTTGTTTGCGGTTGTCGGAATCTCGGCGAAGCATTGCGCCGGATCTCTGAGGGGGCGGCCATGATTCGAACCAAGGGAGAGGCGGGAACCGGAGATGTTTCGCATGCCGTCAAACATTTGCGGGAAATAAATTTGGCTATCAGGCAATTGACTCAGATGTCGAACGAGGAACTGGGCGGGATCGCCAAGGAGCTTTCGGCGCCGTTAACGGTTGTAAAAATTGTTGCTAAGCTGGGCAAGCTTCCGGTTCCGAATTTCGCCGCCGGTGGAATTGCCACTCCGGCTGATGCGGCTCTGTGCATGAAACTTGGGGCCGAATCGGTCTTTGTCGGAAGCGGCATATTTAAATCATCGAATCCTGAAAAAACCGGGAAGGCAATCGTGACAGCGGTAGCGCAATTTAATGATCCGAAAATAATTGCCGATTGCAGTCGAGGATTGGGCCAGGCGATGAAAGGAATCTCGGCCAACGATATTCCTGAAGAGCAATTATTACAGACCCGATAATAGTACCTTAAAGATAAATGTACTCCCATTTAAATATCGGCGTCCTCGCTCTTCAAGGTGATTTTGCAAAACATCTTGAGCATTTAAAGATGCTCAGGGTTTCTACTCGTGAGATTCGCCAGAAAAAAGATATCGAGGGGCTGGACGGGATAATAATTCCCGGCGGCGAATCGACGACCATGAGTGATCTTTTGGATAGATTCGGCATGCGCGAATGTCTGACCGAATTTTGCCGTTTAAAGCCGGTTTGGGGTACCTGCGCCGGAATGATCATGCTGGCTCGGGAAGTGGCTGACGACGCCAGGATAAGGCCCCTTTCGATAATTGATATTGTAGTAGAACGAAATGGGTATGGTCGGCAGGTGCATTCATTTTTCTCGGAAATCAAAGCCGAACTTGATGGTATCGAGACGATTTTAAAGGCATCATTTATCAGAGCGCCTATTGTAAAAAGCTATGCCTCCGATATTAAAGTGTTGTCAAGTTTTCATAATTCGCCCGTATTACTCTTTAAAGAAAACTGCCTGGTTAGTTCATTTCATACCGAACTTAGCGACGATGCCACGCTGACCAGATATTTCCTCGACCGGTTCGTGTTATCCAATGAAAACAGGCTGAAACGAGTTTAATAAAAGGATTTGCCATTTTTATAGAAAAGATCATTGTGGCGCGGCATTATGGTTTTTGTATGGGGGTAAAACGGGCCATCTCCATCACTGAAGAAAAAATGCACTCTGAAGAGCCGGTTACCATTCTAAATGAAATTGTGCATAATGACGCCATTGTCGAAAAATTTAAAATAGCCGGAGTCGGGCAATCAAAATCAGTAGATGCTATCAGCCAGGGGATAATGATTGTATCGGCTCATGGCGTGGCGCCACAGGTTATTGAGCGGGCGAAAAATCAAGGTTTACGGGTGGTTGATGCGACCTGTCCATTGGTGATTCATATTCATAAGGTTATCAAAAAGCTGGCCAGTAAAGGTTTTCACATTTTTCATTTTGGGGATCCTGATCATGATGAAACCATTGGCATTGTCGGTCATGCTCCTGATAAAGTAACCGTTCTAAAAAGTATGGATGATTTGTATTTGATTGATTCGGTTAAAGGGAAGAAGGCTTTGACAGCGCAGTCAACTGCGCATTCATCGGATTTCGAAGAATTGGTGGCCGAGGTGAAAAAGCGTTATCCTGATATCGAGATAAAAAATACAATATGCAATGCCACCAGTAAGAGGCAGTCGGCGATAATTGAATTGGCGCCTCTGGTAGACGTGATACTTGTGGTCGGTTCGCTGACATCGGCCAATTCAAAACGATTGGCCCAAATCGGCGAAGATCTTTGTGAGCATAGCTATTTGATAGGTTCGGCGGCGCAGATCAAACCGGAATGGCTATCGCGGGAGAATGTGAAAACGATCGGTCTCACGGCCGGAGCATCGACCCCTGATTTCTTAATCGACGGGGTTATAAAACGCCTAAAAGAATTGAATACCACAGATATTGAAGTCATTTATACCGGTGAAGAGCCCGAAATTAATAAACTATCAATTGATATTGAAGATTAATCATTTTTTTTGTATTATAATCAGTCTATAGAATAACTTAATGTTTTAATTAAACGGCTGATAAATTTATGACTGACGCTTCCAAAACAAAATCAGAACTGCTTGAAGAACTAAAAATATTACAACAGAAACTGGCGAAACTGGAAGGGACATCTTCAAAAAAAAAGCCTGTAAAACTTCCAACTAAATTTAATGAACTGTTCTTATGTAAACAGATTCTTGATCTGATTCCCGATCCGATAGCAATTCTCCAGAATGGCCAGCACAAATATACCTCACGAGCTTATACCGAATTATTTGGTTATACTCAAGATGAGTTATCGGAGCCGTTTTCATTTATGAAGAATATTCATCCTGATGATCGTGAATTAATATTGGAAAAATTCGAAGCTCGTCAAAAGGGAGAAAACGCAAGCTATATCAATAATTTTCGAATGATTACTAAAAATTCCGAATTGATAGCTTGCGAGTCAGCCGCGAATACAATTGAATATGAAGGCCGGCCGGCGGATCTTTTAATAATTAGGGATATTACGCATCGAGTTTCGGTGGAGAACCAATTAGCCGAAAGTATTTACAATTATCGCGAACTTGTTGAAACGATGAATGAGGGATTTGGGGTAATTAATGAAGACGGCATTCTGACTAATGTCAATAATTATTTATGCAATCTTTTAGGATATAAGTCGGCTGAGTTAATTGGTCGACCATTAAGAATGTTGTTTAGCGAAGGAGATGCGGAATTAATAAAAAATACGTTTTCGGCGCATATTAAGGGTCAGGCGCAGGTCAATGAAATTAGATTATTAAAAAAGAACGG
>JBDRRI010000286.1:0-10951 GCA_043825815.1 Candidatus Zixiibacteriota bacterium | reverse complement strand
CCTGAAAGGCTTCAATTGCAAGCCCTTCGGGAATATTAGTGACCGCCGCTTTAACTTTATCCCAATAAGTGAAAGCAAGATGATAAGTAACCGAATTTAGGTCTTTCGGATCAAGATAGAGCGGCCTCAAAATCAGATTGTGCCAGAGCGGGCAATCCTCCGGCTTGTGTTTAGCGTCCCATTTCGGAAGACCGCTATCTTTAACGGGGCATTCGATTTTAGGAGTATCGTCACGATCGAAAATGAGAACCTCCACGCGGCGGTTATCCTGCGAGCGATAATTATCCTTTTTAGCCTCGTCAATAGGGAACGATTCTCCACAGGCGACATATTTTTTATTGGGATCAACCCATTTTATAACAGTATGTGCCTTTTCATATAATACCATTGGTTTGATTTCAAGGGTATTGGCCAGCGCCAAAAAATAAAAATTGTAGGCTGCCTTCCATAATTCCGGGGTCCATCGTTTTTTACCGTCCTTTTTAACAAGCTCCAGCTGTCCGGGCGGAATTGGAGATAATACCATCGGTCCGGTAAAATCTTTGCCATATTTAGTAATAAATTCGCCGTTAAAGTAATTTATAAAACTTTCGGTGGCGCCTTTAGTGATATCTCCCCATTTATCGTCGACCGCCCCCGAATTGCAGGGATATTTATAAATCTTATTGACATAATTTAGAAATTGCTGATAATCCTCAATTTTCTGCTTGGAAAATGAAATATCGGCCCAAATTCCGCGCCTGGCGATTAAAATATATAGAACATTCTGAGCTCGCAAATCGGACAGCTCAAAATTATACTTATCTTCGCCGGAAGTATCGGAGTGTCCGGCAATGAGTAGTTTTTTATCGGGATCAAAATCATATTGCTTATATATAAGGGCCAGCGCCTTAACACCGGTCACTTTTTCCTGCTTTTCGGTTCCTTTATCATCGTCTGGTTCTTCAATCGGGCTTTCTGGCATCATAATGGCGCTATTATGATGAAACAGAACATCCTCCATTTCGAGAATGGAGACATTTATTTTCTTGACTGTTGTTTCGGTTTTGCCGTGGGTAGTGGATTCGGTTTCCTTTTCCACTTTGCCTACGCTGGCTGTTTTGGTAACGGGATCAGGCATTAGCAGGTCCGTTCACTTGCATCATTTGGTTTTACCTTTTCTAACATCATAGGTAACTTTTATTTTTCCCGGTGGAAGATTTTCTATCTTGGCGTAACCGTTGTCATCCAGTTTTCCCTTTTTAATCTGACCATTGGCCAGATGGAGGCTATATTCGGCGCCGCCAATATTTTTACCATCTTCATCTTTTAGCTGAAGTTCAATCCAATCCTGATATTTAAGGACGTTGGAACGTGAAATAATATCACCTATCCTGACAATAAAATAGTATGCTGGCGATGAATATTTCCTTCCTTTGCCCTTTTGGATATCAAGCAGATCCTTATCAACCTCGAACTCCCATTCGACCTCGATTTTATCGCCGTTGGCTTTGGATTTAAAGGTTTTGAATGATTTGTCAGCGAAACCGGAGTCTTTTATGAAAATCTCCAGTTCAGCCTCTTCGCCATCATTAAGTCCAACTGTTTCGACCGTTAGTTTAACTTTATCGCCGACATTAGCCGACGATTTTGACCAGGCCGCCTTTTTTATTCCTCGTAGAGAGATATCACAACTTCCCTCTTTAATTCCTTTTTGGATAATTTTTTCGCTCAGAAGCCCCTTAGATTCATTACCATCGGCGTCCTTAAGTTTGTATCCGAGTCCGGTAATCGGTTTTCCACCCTTATCAACAAATTTGACATCCAGAAAATGCCCCTCTTCGACTACCACTGCCCGCGATGTGGTTTTGGCCGATGAACCGCCGGTTCCGCCGCCGCCGCCACCGCCGCCGCTTCCATCTCCAATGAAAACATTGGGCGAGCCCATCATAATTTTTGCCTTATTGGTGGGCGGTTTTTGAAACGGTCCGCCCTGAGGTATATGGGGCGGCGTATTACTGGCTGATGAACCGACTACCGCCGCCGGCATGCCGGCGATTAAAACCGATGAGATTGTATCACTATCAATTATACCGCTAAAGGGATGGGGAAGAGGTGTCGGAACCGGACCGCCCGGAGTTGGAATCATAATTATATGAATATCGACCCCGACGACTTGATCGCCCTGTTTGGCAGCAGGCATATTATTGATTAATACTGTCCCTGCGGCTATAACGGTGCCAGTCGGCGCATCGGCCGGGTCATTACAAGTCATCGCTGTATCGCCTAATCTTGCGGCAGGTTTTCCAGCCATAATATTCCTTTGAATTATTTAAACCGTTAAAATAAAATATAACAAATGCTTATTCGCCAAGTCAACTACTTGTTTTATCACAGATGAACAAGTCGAAACGCCATTATATACGTTAAAAAAATACAAATTTAAAATAAAAAACATCTTGCGGTTGATACTATTACATTTTTAAATTGGGTCTTATAATAGAATTTATAATTTGGCAATAAAGGCAGGGGACATTTATTTTATATTTTGCCATATCATGTTTTTCCCGGAGTGACTAATGTCTGATGAAAAAGATAAAACCCGACCCGGTTTCGAAGGCGGCAATGTTGATCCATTGGGAATTGTCGGCTGGGAGATTGGCGGCAAGTATAAAATAAAATCGTACATCGGGGGCGGGGGATTTGGAGAGGTTTATCTGGGGTTTAACAAAAATCTCCCCGATCAGCGACTTGTTTTCAAATTTTTCAAACGAGTTCAATTACGGGATAAATTCGACAAAGAGGCACGTATCCTTTGCCTGCTGGATCACCCCAATATTTCAAGGGTGATTGACTATCTTCCTGAGGAAGGCGCTGTCGTGGTTGCCTTCATTGACGGCAAGGATGGCAGTCATTTACTTAAAGAGACCGGTGGCCTGCCCGAAGGACTTATGCTAAAAGTCGCCCAATCGCTTTCGAGTGCGGTTGCTTATGCGCATCAGAAAAACATTGCCCATCGCGATTTAAAACCGGGTAATGTCATGTTCGACACTAATGATCATGTTTATCTAATAGATTTCGGCATCGCCAAGGAAATCGGTTCGCAGGCGACCAAGACTGCCTATCAGGCTTTGACGCCAATGTTTGCTGCGCCGGAACGGCAGGATGGCGAATCCGATTATGATCCTTTCCTAAGCGATATTTTTGAAACCGGCGTTACTCTATATAATTTTGCCACCAATGATTTGCCCTATCGCAATCCAGCCAATCCCAATTATAATGAATGGGGCGGGGAGGCGGCCAATAAGCTCTCCCCGGAATTTAAACGGATTTTAAGGAAGGCCACCCACCCGCTTCCGGATATGCGCTATAAGAATGCCGGCGATATGGCCCAGGATTTGGCTTCATTAAAAAATGTCTATGGCGGCGAGGAACCGGCTCCTAAGAAAAAAGGCGGCAAAGGACTGACCATTGCTATTTCTCTAATTGCCGTTCTGATAATAGTCGGATATTTTACCAAAGATTACTGGATGCCGTATTACGGGAAATTGACGGCCAAAAATGTTACTGATGAGAAGTCGACTGAAGCCGAAAAAGAGCCTGAATTGGAACAGGTAATTGACAGCATTATCGGCAATAATGGTTCTTCCGATTCGATAATAACGGAGACTGAAATTCAGGTTGATTCTTTGGCCATGGAAGGCAAAAACGAAATTGCTTCAATTGAGCCGCCTACTCAAAATACAAAAACTCAGGAAAATACGGGACAAATTGCTTCCGAGCAAAATCCGAAGCCGGAAATAAAAGAACCTCAGAAAACGGTGAATGATAATAAAACTTCAAAACCAGTCGAAGAAAAAAAGGAAGAAATTGCTCAAAAACCGGTTGAAGAAACAGTCAAAGAGACTGTCGTGGAAAACCTGCGGAATGCTATGATTGTCAAAGTTGTTCCCGCCGGTATAAGTTTATTAATGGTTGATGATCTTGAGGCCAGCAAAGATAGTACATTCATGTTGTTATACGGAAATCATTCCGTAACAGTATACCATCCTGATTTTCCAATTTTCAGAAAAACCGTCTACATGTCGAAAACATCGCGGGCAGTCGATATTGATTTAGCCAAAGAATATCTGGCGAATGCCAAGGCAACGCTTCAGATCGCAATGTCGCCGCCGTCGGAAAATCATTTTGTTGATTTGTCTTTTAATGGTAAAAGCAACACTCTCACATCATTTCCGGTTTTTGATATTGTCAAATTAAAAGGTAATTGGCTTTTGGAAGCTTCAATTATAGATGTCAGCGGAGATAATTCAAAAGCTCCCCGGATTGATTCGATCGTGACCTATCCCTATGGGGGCGGTCAGTATTCTTCCATGAAGGGAGATCGCGGTGAAATTATTCTGGGGTCGAAGGACTGGAACGATGAAACCGTTCCGTTCCTGATTTATTGGTCAGAATAAACATTAACTTAATTTAATGGAGGTGGAATGAAAATCGATTTCATGCCATTTCGAGTCACTTCAATTCTACTGTTGGCAGCTTATTTGAATCTGGTATTCCTGCCCGGGATTGCTTTTGGGCAGAGTTCCGATTGCCAGTTCGACAAGTCCAAACCGAGTATTGAAAACGCTCGAAAAAATTTCCTGGCGCTTAATTACAAATGCGCCGAGGAGGAACTAAATGCCCTTATTGCAACGGAGAGTCTGGAAACTGAAAAGAAGGCCGATGCTCACGTTCTTCTGGCCGAAGTGTACTATGCCAAAGTACGCGATAACAGCGAAAAGAAGGACAAGGTAATTACTCAGTTCGTGGCTGCCTTTGAGGCCTATCGGGAATGGAAAGGCGAGCTCAATATCAAATCGCCGGAATTTATGGCGATGATGAAAGAGGCCCAGGTTAAGGTTGATAGCGGCGAATCAACCAAACCCGCGGAAGAACCGGTTGTCAAACCGACCGAAGAAAAAGTTGTGGTCGAGGCGTCAATGGATGAGACGACTGATGATTCTTCAACAAAAGCCGTTCCAATTATAACTGCAGAAAAGAAGAAAAAAGATAAAAAGCCGTGGTACACTCAATGGTGGGCAATCGGTCTTGGGGTTGGTGTTGTGGTTCTTGCGGCGGTCGCCTTGGGTGGCGGAAGTGACAGCAGTGGCGGAACGACTCCTGATGGACCGTTGGATGATTTCCCCGCCCCGCCGAAGCCGACTAAAGGAAAATAAATATTAAAAGGAGAATAAAATGAAAATTTGTTCAATGATTGTGACGGTTTTGCTTTTACTGGCAATTGGTGTTTTTGCCCAGGCGCCTAATTCGATTTCCTATCAAGGGAAATTAACTGATGATACCGGTGCTCCGATTACCTCGGCCACCAGCGTTACGTTTGCCATTTATGCCGCCGCTTCAGGCGGAAGTGCCCTTTACACGTCAACACAGTTGGTTACTCCCGATGAAAATGGGATTTTTACTGTCGAATTAGTTTCAATCAGCTCTACCCATTTCGACGGAACCGCTCGATATTTGGGGATCAGGGTCGGAACAGACGATGAGATGACTCCGAGGCAGTTAATCAATTCGGCGCCTTACGCCTATTCGACTCAGGTGATTCCGGATAATTCGGTAACCAGCGCCAAAATTACTGATAATTCGATTGCATCTGCCGATATTTTGGATGGCACCATTGCCGCCGCCGATATAGCCAACAACACAATTAATGATACTAAAATCAGCGATGAGCCGGGAGTTGCAAGTTCCTTTACATACGCTAATACTTCTATTACAACCTCCACCTTAGCTATCGATTCAGTTACAATTAATTGCCCATCATCGGGCTTTGTTTTAGTGCAAGTATCTGGTTATTTCTACGTAAATCATACATCTGGAGGAGGTGACCAGTGGAGTCGAGCCTTCGTCTCGAAAATTAGATTAGATGCTGATTTTGACAACTTTAGTGTATTCACATTGCCTTCAACGGCTGGCACAGGTCAGTATTACACCCCATTTTCAATCTTCATGACAGACAGTATAACCGTCGCTGGTAATGTAAAGTATTATCTGAATGCAAATACCTATGGATCTCATGTGGATAATCAAAGCATCGCTCGTCATCATATGATCGCGACTTTCTTCCCAACATCATATGGTGGAATTACTGATACCAAAGCAAATACTGATGTCAATCCTTATTCGCCCGATGGAGCGGTTCGGGATAATTAAAAAAGGTAGTAGAATAAAAGGAATTGCCAATGAAAATTTTATATAGAATGATTGGGCTGACCATGATCATATTGCTGATGTCAATATCAGTTTATGGCCAGGCATCCAGTACCAATTATAAACTTAAAGTCGGAACACCGGTCGGCGGCGGAGGCGGATCCAGTTCGACCAATTATATTGTTTCCGGCGCGATACCTCTTTCCGGGAAGGGCGTATCGAATAGCACTAATTATGCCCTGGTCGGCGGGGTCGCTTCGGCGACCGGAGGATTTGGAATCGCTTTGAACGCCTCATTTAATCGACAGCCGTTGAGTTCGGCCTATAAGACTGATTTCCCGATTGAGGTCGTTTATAGCTCCCCCGACACAACTGCAACCGGGACGTTCTATTATCGACAGGGAGGACAGACCAACTTTGCATCACTGACGCTGACCGATAATACCGGTTATCTGGCGGCCACCTTGCCCGAAGCGCAATTAACCGTGCGCGGACTGGAATATTATATTGTCGTGCAATCGGGTGATTTGATTAAAAATATCGGCAGTGCCGATGAGCCGTACGAGCTTATTGTTGAGCTGACCAATGAACAGGGCCAGCGGCCGGCGGCTATGCCGGAAGGATCATATCGCATAATCGGTTTGCCGATTGAGCATACCGGATTGAATATGCAACAGATTTTTATCGATGATCTGGGAACTCCGGACAGTACCCAATGGCGGCTCGGTCGCTATGAGGCCGATGATGACGCTACCCATGAATACCCCGATTTGACTCTGGTTAGCCCCGGTAAAGGTTACTGGTTGGCGGCTCGCCATAGTAAAACCTATGGTGTCACCGGGTCTTCGGTGAGAGCCGATGAACCTTATGACGGTGAGATGTACTATTCCGTGCCGCTTGATGATGGCTGGAATATGATTGCCAATCCCTTCGCCTATCAGATTGACTGGAGCGATGTTGTTTTCGATGATAATGGGGTTATTACCGCCACTCATGGTGCAACTATTCTCGATGATGTTGTTCATCAATACAACGGCGCGGGATATACGCAAAATGATTTAATCCCGGCCTGGGGCGGCGCCTTTGTTTTTATTAAAAAAACAGGCGTGACGGCGATGTTTCTTAACAAGGAACGAATTACGGCTGGCAAATCAACCCCCAAGGATAACAGTTACAGTAAAAGCAACTGGGCCGTTAATTTGGTTTTGGAAACGCCTTACATTATCGATGAGTACAATCTGGCCGGTGTTCGGTCGAATGCTTTCGACGGAGCCGATGATTATGATTATGCGGAACCGCCGCCGGCGCCAAATGGAGCTGGCCTCGCTTTTAAACTGGAAGATGACAATCTTCTCCGCTGCACCGATTTTCGCTCGGCATTCAGCGAGGGAGCTGTCTGGGAAATCCGGTTTATAAACAATCCGTCGGGCAAAATACACGCTACAAATCTGGAGCAGATTCCTGAGGGAATGGCGGCCCGGATGATTATCGGAAACCGGGTGGTTCAGCTGGATGAGAAAAATGAGATAGTCATTTATGATACCGATGTTAAGGGATATTTATTGATCGGCACCGAAAAATACCTGAATGACCTGTCTTCGGAACTGCTGCCGATGACGTTCAGTCTGGAGCAGAATTATCCCAATCCGTTCAACCCGATGACTTATATCGAGTACGCTATCCCGCAAGCGGGACATGTCACCCTTGATATCTTTAATGTTTTGGGTCAGAAAGTTCGCTCGCTGGTCGATGGAGAAATGTCGGCCGGAGCCCATACGGCGGTCTGGGACAGCAATGACAACAGCGGCAACTCGGTGGCGACCGGCGTTTATTTTTACCGGCTACAATTCGGTGATATGGTTAAACATAAGAAAATGGTCCTGCTTAAATAGGTCCTGCTTAAATCTACGATGATGCGACAGAAAGAGGCGGCATCCTCACCCGCCTCTTTTTTTATAGGGGAAAATCCAAATGACTAATATTGTTCTTCTTTGATTAACTCGCCCGATTCGGAATAGAATTTCCAGATTCCGGTTTTACCGCCGCCACTATATTGTCCTTCGACCTTTATCGAACCATCGGGGTACCATTCCCGGTGCAATCCTTCATGGAAATTGCCTTCAAGATTGCGTTCGGTCCGACGTTTCGGCGTACCGTCGCGATAAAATTCCAGATACTCGGCATCTTTGCGAATCCACATCTGATTTCCGTTGCTGTACCAGTCCTGGGGAGGGGTTCTGAATTTATCATGGGGATATTCATACTTAAAAGCGCCGGTTGGATGATTTAGGTAACCATCGACTAATTTCCCGTCGTCATACTTCCTGAAATATTTTACATTTCCATTTTCGTAATATTCATACCATTCGCCGACTCTGGTATCATTTACAAAATGTTTTTTGGTTTTTAAATCGCCATTTTCATAGTACTCGCACCAGTCGCCGACTTTAGTGCCATTGATGTAATGGCTTTCGCTTTTAATTACGCCGTTTTCATAATATTCAAACCAGTCACCGTTATTATTACCATCATTATAATATTGTACCGATTTCGTCTGGCCGTCGGGATAGTACCATCTCCCGGTTCCGCTATCAAAATAGCCTTCCGCCGTTATTTTGCCGGTGCTGTCCCAATATGTCCAATGTCCGTGAAGGATATCTTTTCCGGTATATTCGCCCTTTTCTTTAGGCGTTCCATCTATATACCATTTTGATGTTTTTCCATTAGTTATTCCCTCCGAATATTCGGTTTCCTCAATAAGCTGGCCATTTTCTGCCCAATTATAGTATGTGCCATGTTTCATTCTAAGGCCTTTTTTCGGAGTCTTGCTTAATCTTTGATAGGACTTGGAATGGATCTGTCCATCTTCATAGTAAACTTCATTAACCATAGTCCAATCAAACGGATTCTCATCGTTAGTAGTGTTAATTATTAGAGGATTAGCCGTATCCTTTATTTCATCAAAGTTGAATACCGTATCGATTCTTAGACTAACCAGTAAAATGCTTCCACCAAGGCTACCATCTATTAAGAATACAACGTCATCATAGCCGACAATAACGGTGTCCCGATGGCTGTACGCTTTATTACTTGAATAATATTGCGTATCAATGGGCGCCAGACATTGAAACTCCTTCCAAATGGGAACCAAACTTATCGGATCAAGACTTGTCGGTCGGGGAATGGCTGATCCGCGCGCCCTAATATTAAAAACCAACTTATAATATCCCTCATTGGTTGTGTCAACGACCCGGAACAGGTTGTTAATTTTAGAGTCTCCCATATTCTGCGGAAACATTTTACCGTAAAGAATTTTTATCGCATAGGTTTCAATATCAATTATTGACTCGTTATAGGCGCGAGAGACAGTCATGTGAAAATTGGCATCGGGGTAATTTTGATGGTACTGTACTTTTTGACCAAAGATCGATATCGGAAGTAGCAATAAAATAAATGATACTATATATCTCATACCCTCTCCAAAATATGAATCATATAATTATACAAAGACTTACCACAATAGACGAAAAATATACCTATTTGACAAACTATTTCTGGAGTGTGGACTTATTTGGATAGATTGCTATCAACCGAGATTAATTGTCCGTTGTTCCATTGTTCTTCGCGGAGCAGGTTGCCATCATCATCCCAGTACTGCCACCTGCCGACTTTGAATTTATTCGGAACGGGACGATTAAATACGCCTTCTCTCCAGAATTCAATATTTCGATATTCGAAGTTACTACTATAATAATTCCCGATTGATTTAATGGCCCCCGACGAATAGTAACTGGTTTCTTCATAGACGGAAGATTTAATGGGTATTTCGCCCTTCTTTGGTTTGGAATATGCCCTATTTTTAAGTTTTACGTTAAAAGTATCTTCAACCCAGATCCGTTTTGACAAAAGAGTGCCGGATGTATCATAGTGAAATGATTCTCCGCCGATTTTAAAAATGCTTTTTGCTTTAATTTTGGCTATTCCATTTAAATACCATTCCGTATATTGATTTGTGTCCGGATTTTCCTGAGTATCTTTTATAAATTCAACCTTTGGTTTATTTTCATAGTAATATTCGAGATAGGCGACATGTTTGTTGATATACTCCTGAATTCCATTGCTGTACCAGTTTTGCGGCGGATTGATAAATTTGCTTTGAGGGTATTTATAGCTAAAGGCATTAAGGGGATGATTAAGATAACCTCCAATTAACTGGCCGCCCGCATATTTTTTTTCCCATTTGATATCTCCGTTTTCATAATATTCTTTGTAATCTCGGCCAATGTCTCCGGATAGGTTCATAAAATCAATGGTTTCCCGATTTATTTCGTAATATTGATCTATTGATTTTATCTGCCCCGATTTAAAATAGGTATTTCTCAATCCATGGATATAGGTTCCTGAATCGATAATGTTGCCGTTTTCATCCCAGTAAGTAAACTTGCCGTCTTTCCATCCCTTATCATTATAGTTGATTTCCGCTCTTATTTGTCCATTATTGTACCATTCTTTATAGGATTTGATTAAATGTCCGTTTAAAAAACACCTTTCTGATATTAATTGGCCTTCTGAGTTCCATGATCTGGAAAGACCGTAGGGCATTGGTATGGTGGTATCATTATGCTTTTGCAATAGAATACTCTTTTCGTCGTTGGAATTGTTATCAAATAATCCGCGAGGCCGTATTAATCTGGAAATATTGAAATCGGAGGGGGTAACTTTGTATCTTGGCAGGGTATCACCATTAAAATCATCGCGGTCA
>JBDRRI010000285.1:0-6419 GCA_043825815.1 Candidatus Zixiibacteriota bacterium | reverse complement strand
GGCTGAAATTTCGATTAATTCATTTAATTTAAGCGGCCAAGAGGTTATGGGTGCTATTATTCATGATATTTCCAATCTGAAAGATATTGAAAAATCTTTAAATGAAAAAAATATTGCTTTACGAGAAGTTCTAAAGCAGATAGAATTTGAAAAAGGTGGAATTATTGGGCAGGTTGACGTCAATATTAAAAGACTAATAATTCCCTTGCTTGATGAACTCGAGATTCTGTTTGGACCGGAAAGCGCCGGGCAAATATCAAAAATAAGGAAATCACTATTGGAAATTCGATCTCCCTTTGTCCATCAGCTTAAATCACAATATGCCCGTTTGACCTCGCGGGAAATACAAATTTGCGATTTAATTAAAAAGGGCAAATTATCAAAAGAGATCGCCCGGGAATTCGGACTATCGGTTGAGACTATCAGAAGCCAGCGTAAAAGTATTCGCCAAAAATTGGGGTTGGCGGGCGAAAAGGTCAATTTGCGAACTTTTTTAGAAACCAGAGAAACGATCTGACCTATTCTATTAAGTTGATAAATTTCCTTATTATCAAACTGGTTTTGCACATTTGTTTCAGGTTGAGAGCTTAGACTTCCGTCTATTATTAATAAGCGTAAATTTATGGCATAATATTTTATTGACGACGCTTATGAACTTTTTGTCGGAGAGCGATTGAAGTGAATATAAATGCCAAATGTCCTTTATGCCTGCCGTGGCATAAGTTTTCTTGGGGTTATCTTGTGCCATCCGAATTTCCTCTTTTATGCCGTAATTTAAAATGTCTCTATGCTAAAAAGTGAAATCTATAGCATATACGCAGGCGAGCAAAACAATGAAAGAATATTAATTTAAAATTACATCTTGATAAAAATTTGATTAATAATGGCAGTTAATTACAATTAATATTTTCATCTTACAAATTTATGTTCAGTCAACTCTTCGTTGTTTTTAATCTTTCTATTTCCATGACGGCCGGTTCGGCCATTTCCGGAACAGTTATATTATTCCCTAATAGCCGATAAATTCTTATTCTAACGGCATTAAGGGCCAAATATGCTGCAGGTAAAATAATCAGTAAAATGAATGTTCCGAAAAGCAATCCATAGGCGATCGAAATGGCCATTGGAATTAAAAACTGGGCCTGTCGGCTGGTTTCCAAAATAAGCGGAGCCAGGCCGAATGCGGTCGTTAGGGTTGTTAGCAAGATGGGCCGCAGACGAGAGATGCCGGCGTTATAAATAGCAGTATGTACCGTATTGCCTTCGCGAAGATTGCGATTTATCTGATCGACGAAGACAATACTGTCATTTATCACAATGCCTGATAGCGCAATAATGCCTATCAAAGAAAGAAGATTTACTTGCAGTCCGTGAATTCCATGGCCCCAGATTGCACCCAGGATGCCTATTGGAATCAAAGATAAAACCATAATGGCCTGCGTGGCTGAACGAAAAACCAAGGTTACCATGATAAACATAATTAGCAGCGCCACTGGAAAAACAATCATCATTGATGACTGCATCTTCTTCTCCTCCCGTGATTGGCCCTCAAAACCGGCCTTTACGCCCTGAACCTGTTCCATAATTCGGGGAAGAACGTTGTTTGTGATTTCTTCCAAAATGGGAGGTAAGTCTTCTTCGACATCGGTTTGATTGGCTTCGACTTTAATTTCTCGTTTTCTATCAAGCTGGTTGATGCTTGTAATTCCTCGAGAAATACTGTATTCGGCCAATTCCGAAAACGGATATTCGGATCCGTTCGCGGTTCGAATTCGCATGTTATCGAGTTTGCCCAGCGACGTACGGTCCTCCGGACGATACCGCACCCAAACGCGAATCTCATCGCGTCCGCGCTGAATTCGTTGTATTTCCTGGCCGAAGAATCCCTGACGAACCTGACCGACGATATCATCAAGAGTCAAACCCAGTGAATTAGCAAGCGGTTTTAAGGTTATATTGGTTTCCCGGCGGCCCTCCTCATCGGTATCAGTGATATCCTTGAGTGAACTAAACTGTTCCAACTCAGCTTTCAATAAAACTTTGGCTTTGCGGAGATGTTCCTGGTCCGTTCCCAGAAGGCTTATTGAAACCGCCTTTCCAAATCTTCCGCCTGAACCGAAAGTTAACGTTCTTGCTCCCGGGACATTACCGACGGCATCTCGAATACGATTGCCAATCAGGTAAGAATCCATGTCTCTTTGCTCGCCGTCCATAAGTTGGCATAATAGGCGACCGGTATGACTTCCGGTTTCGCCAAAGTCATTGTGGCCGATTTCCCGTTCAATACCGAGAATGACATCAAGACCGTCTTCTCGTTCGGCTTTAATTTCACTATTGACAATCCAGCAATATTTTTCGATTTCACCGAGCAGGGAATCGGTTACCGATTCCTGGGTTCCGGCTACGAGAGTTAAATTGATGGGAATGCTATCACCGTCGACATTAGGGAAGAAGGTCACGCCGATGAATCCGCCGCCCAGTAAACCAACTGTAATCATTATCATGGCTATCGGCAGAGCAATTGTAATCCATTTATATTTTAAGGCCATTTTTAGTGCCGGGGCATATATCTTACTGGTAAATATTCCGATTATTTTTTCAAAAAATATGCGAATTTTGGAATCGCCCTTGTTAACCGTTAACGCCTTGGAGTGAGCGAGATGCGAAGGGAGAATCAAAAAGGCTTCAATCAATGAAAATATTAATGAAGCAATCACAACCAGAGCCATTTGCCACATAAATTTCCCTAACATTCCCTGAATAAAGAAGAAGGCGGAAAAAACCACGACCGTTGTGGTAACTGATGTAATTACCGGGACCGTCATTTGAAGGGTTCCGTCAATTGCCGCTTTCAGGGGACTCTTACCCTTTTCGTAATGGGCGTAAATATTTTCACCGACAACAATGCCATCATCGACCAGAATGCCGACCACAATAATCATTCCAAAAAGAGATATGACATTGATGGTTATTCCGGTAAAGGCGGCAATTATAAACATTCCCGCGAAAGAAAACGGAATACTTATTGCCACCCAGAATGAAAGTCGAAGATTGAGAAAAAATCCGAGAGTCATAATGACCAGAATCAGTCCAAAAAGGCCGTTTCTGACCAACAGATCAATTCTTTGTCGAAGCGGAATTGTTCTATCATCAAGAACATAGGCCCGGACATTGTCATGGGTAGCGTTAAAAACCTCGACTTGCTCCTTGGCAATGTTGGCAATCTTAAGGATATCTTCCCGTTCGGTCTGGTCGATATTTACAATCATTGCCGGCTGGCCATTATAATATATTTTGTCGGGACTATCGGTCCATTGTTCCTTGACTTTGGCGACATCTTTGAGATAGACAATTGATCCGTCATTGCCGCCGCGGATGACAATATCCTCCAATTGCCGAGCATGATAATTCCGTCCCCAAGTCCGAATTAAAATCTCTTCGTTGACCGTATCGAATTTGCCGCCCGAAATATTAATATTGGCCTTCTTAACGGCATTACTGATCTCGTCAAAAGAAAGCTGATACCGGCGGAGATCGAACTCCGAGACTTCAATCGAAAATTCCAAATTCAATAATCCGGAAATATCAACTTGTGTAATTTCCGGAGACTCAAGAAGTTCATCGCGAAAATCTTCGGCGATATATTTCAGATTGTATAAATCAGCGTCACCATACATGACAACCGAAAGCGATCGGGTTCGGAATTTCTGTTCATAAATCAGCGGTTTTTCGGCACCGACGGGAAACGAGTTGATACCGTCCACCGCATTTTTTACATCGGTTAACACCTTATCGATGTTGGCTCCAAATGTAGTTTCTACCGTTACTGTTCCGGAGTTTTCCCTGGCCACCGATGTCACCCGCTCAACGCCGTTTAATCCATCCAACTGTTCATCGATTTTAATTATGACACCTTCGGCTACTTCTTCAGGGGAGGCTCCGGGATAGGCGACCTGAACTGTAATTGTATCCGGCTTGGTTTCGGGGAAAAACGAATAACGCATTTGCGAAAAAGAAATCAGACCGAAAATAATAATACTGAACATAATAACCGAAACCCAGATAGGATAACGTACAAGAAAATTTACAATATTTTTCATGTGGGCGATTCCTCTTGATTTAGTCGCTATCTGGCCTGGGCCGGCATTCCGGGGACAACCCCCTGCATCAATTCAACCACAACCGTGTCGCCTTTAATCAGGCCATCGGATAAAATAATATTATCATTTTCTTTCCGAGCAATGGTGACATTGCGGGTTTCAAGCAGGCCGTTTTTTATCAGATAAACCTGATTGTCATTATATATCGCCTGTCTTGGAATAACTACGGCTTTATCGATATATCCTCCCGGGATTTCAACATTTAAATAAAGGCCATCGTATACTGTAAGATTATTTTTGGAATCCAATTTGATAAATACAGAAATTGTCTGGGTTCGCGAGTTAATACTACTTCCGATTCGTCGAACCGTTCCGCTCCATGTAGCCTGCATTTCATCCGATTTCAAAATTGCCTTGTCGCCGATATTTATCCAGGAAATATCCTCGATTGTCACCTGGAGTTCGACCTCCATATCTTCCAGATTAACGACTTGCCCCAGGCGGGCTCCCTTTCGGGCAGTTGCCCCAATGCGCATATCAGTTGCAATAATCGAGCCGTCAAAGGGAGCGTAGAAATAATGTTTTTCCAGAGTTACTTCCAAATCCTGGATACCAAAATAAAGATTATAAAGATTATTCCGGGCCAACAGCAACTGAATTCGTTTATCTTCGGTTTTAGGAAGCTCGTCAAACGGCCGATCAATGTCAATGTTGTCAAAATAGTCTTTCCAATCCGAATATTCTTTAGCATAGTCCGATTTCAGTTCTGCTAAAATCGTACCGAGTACAGATAGAAAATTAGTTTTGGCGCTTTTCAAGCTTAATCTTATCTGCCGGTCATCGACTTTAAGCAGTAGATCGCCTTTTTTGAAAGATTGGGCCGGCTTAAACGGTACATTGCCCGGTATAAGAATTCCTTCCACTTCGGAATAGATATCAATTGGCTGGGAACTGTTTAATTGTCCAAGACCTCTTATGGTTGCCACTTGTTGCTTAGGCGTGATTACCTGAGTGCTGACAATCTTTGGTCGTGCTTTTGGTTGCTGGCGAGGAACATCGGATTTCATTCCGAATAAAACCATCATTGAAAAAAATCCGCCGATAATAATTACTGCAAATATAATAAATAATGTCGATCGTTTCATTCTTATCCGTCTCCTACATTCGAATTTATTTATTCGACAACCGGGCCATTAAATAGTCTAATTGAATTAAAACAATAATTATTGAAAATTGTTCGCGCGTAATTTTATCAGGAATCCTGCTTATTCTCTCGCTTCTTAATATAGGCCACCAGCCTTTCCAAATAGGCTTCGTGCGATTTTTGCCGTATTTCCAACTCATTAATTACTTTTACGTCGGTTTCGTTCTTTATTTGAGCTTTGATTTCATCAATTTGAGATTTTATTACTTCGGTCCTTTCCTTCAACTTCTCGATTGATTCGGCTTCCTCGGCCTTATCGAAGACCATCGCTTCCGGCGTGGCATTGCTTGTCTTGTCTTCAGTTTTCTGAGTTCTCTGCTTTTTGGGAATAAAACATTTATCTTCCGGTAAGGCTCGCGTATTCATAAAGGTTGGCGAGACAATTTCCACACCGGCCTGATGCATTCTATCGAGAATCATCTCCCGAAGCCGGGAGCGAACCGTGAGAATTTGCTTTACCTCGGTTAATAATCCGGCAATGCGATAAGTCACCGAGAAATCGCCCAATTCCATGACATAAACAAATGGCTCCTCCAGCGTGGCATCTCTGGCGGCGTCTATTAACAGCTGCTCTATCTTATTATGGGAGATGTCATATCCTAAAGATATTTCAGCGGAGACAATTGTACCCGAGGAACGAATTACTTTAACCGGCTTGGTTACCAGAAAAATATTGGGCAGGGTCATTAAATTGCGGTCTTCGGTCTGAATTTCCGTGTGGAACAAACCCCGTTCGGAAACTCTCCCAAAATACTCTTCGACCATTAAAAAATCTCCCGGTTTGAAGGAGCGGATAACGCGGTGCATTAAGCCGGCCATAATATTACCGAGAAATGTTGTTGATGATAAAGCAATCGCGGCCGAAAGTAAAATGCCGATTAGGCTGAGAAGCTGTCCCTGCTTGGTATCGCTGAGGGGTGAGACGACAATTAGTAAAACCAGTCCGACAATATAAAGAGTAATCAGTATCAAATGCATCCGAAAACGCCGATCGGGAACTGATGAATATCGCTTTTCTAGAAACATTTTTACAAAAAAAATGACTATCAGACCCAGAGCGAACAGAACAACCATGGGAATGAACGATTTCAGAATATCAAATAAATTGGTTAATG
>JBDRRI010000284.1:0-24419 GCA_043825815.1 Candidatus Zixiibacteriota bacterium | reverse complement strand
TCGTTGAAGCATTTGTACTCGAGTTTTTATAATTGCCAGGGGCGTTTTTACTTCATGAGCAACCCCGGCAATGAGCTTTCCAAGCGACGCCATTTTTTCTCGACGATGCAGTTCCTTTTCCAAAATCTCTCTGCGATTATGTTCTTTTTTTAAGGCATTGACCATTTTATTAATGGAACGTCCAATGTATCCCAGTCTTCCGCCATAAATGGTTACCTCGTGAGAAATTCCCGATTTTACAATTTCCAGATCATTGTGCATTTTCAATATTTTTTTTCTTTGCGAAATGGATACGACCACGGCCGCTGCGAAACCGAGCAATGAAATTATAGCCCCGATATTAATGACCTGTCTGAGTTTTAGTTTAGGAAGCTCTCTTTCAATATGAATTCTTGTCCAGGCTACTCCGACCAGTTCATCATTAATAAATATAGGTTGGGTTGATAGCGGAAATATCGCCGGATCAAATTGATGGAGTTTGACAATTGACTTCCCCGACTTGATTGTCTCTAAAACCTGAAATTTAATAATATTATAGGAACGCGGAGGAGGTCCGTAGACTGGTTTGGGGGGAGGAGATGTCGGGAAAGAATACCCAATAAAATCATCTAATCCCAAATGATAATAACCGCCCTCCATTCCCCTTACATCTTTTAGGATATTAGACGATATATCCGCCAGAATTGAAGTTATATCATCGACGTTTTCCTGAGTTTGAGTGGCCTTCTTATAATTCGTAATATTAGTAAATATTTCCTTTGATGATTCAACCAAATCCTTTGCCACCAATTCAGTTAGAGTCGAATTTGTTTCGACTATTTCGCTGGTCCAGTGTTTAATCGAGACATAAATAAAAAAAGAAATTACTCCAACGATTACGGCAAATGCGGTCGCAATCAAAATTGCTCGGACATGGTTTTTAAAGAAGTTCAATTATTCATTATCCTCTAAATATCAACCTTAAACAATACAGCATATTTCCAGACATTTTGCATAATTAAAATTAAGCAGACAAATTTCGTGCCAAACAATAATTGCCCCTATTTAAGCCGTATGTTAATATTAATATATAAAAAACGGGCTGGATTCGCACATTAAATTGAGCCGATTTAGCCCATCTTTATGAAAAATTTGTTATTAGTTGCTAATTTCCAATGAGTTAGCAAGGAAAAATATTTGGCATAAAAATTGTATACTCATTATTTGTTGATTATATTAATGACTATTATAATAGGATTGTAACATTGCGGGGCAATAAAATAGTGGTCAGATATAAAAGAGGCTCAAATATATGGAGGTAGAGTTGATAGGCATTGCTAATTTGCGCAGAAATTTCATCATTATCGTCCTTCTCATTTTGACAGCCCTTCTGGCGACATCGTGCGATCGTTTGTTTGTTTCCGATGGTAACGATGATGAAGGGATTACTCAACGAGGAGGCTTTTTTTATTTTGTCGATAATGAGAATTTCGACCTGGTCATGATGGATAGGAACCTGAATGTCCTGAAAACATGGGATACTGAACCGCTCTTTGATACCGTTCGTATTCAGGGTATCACATTTGACGGAAAGTATATTTGGCTGTCCTCAGCCGGCGCCAATGATTTATTGGTTCAGGTTGATGGCAGTTCCGATGAATTGATAGCTCTTCTTTCTTTAGACGCTCCTCCGGAAAGACATGGAACGATTCGAGGAATAGCATTTGACGGTACCTTTTTATGGGCGGTCAACAGCGGTTCGGAAACCTATTCGACTCCGCCAACCCTCTATAAACTCGATCCGAATGACGGAACCGTCCTGGAGCAATATATTCTGCCGACGCCGGAGCCTCGTGCTCTTGCTTATGTCGGAACCAACGGCGATGCTTATGGCCGCGGAGCGGCAACCGGTATTTATTATGGTGATGTTGAGAAGGATGCCGTTTTTTATTTTAGTGATACCAAATTCATCTTCGATTCAGTTTTCGCATCACCGGTTCCACCGCGTGGTGTCGATTATATATTCCCGGTGGCTTTAACCTTTGACGGAGTCGACTATTGGCTGGTTAACAGCAGTAGCGCCGGGGATCATTTGTATAAAATCAACTATCGGGGTCTGGTTCTGGAAATGGTCGAACTGCCTTATATAACACCCGGCCCGATAGTTTGGACAGATAAGGATATTCGTGAGGCTAATCCGCCGACCGTTCTGGCCGTTTCTCCGAATTCCGGTGCTCGAACCGGTTCCTTCACAGTGTCCATCATAGGTTCCGATTTTAAATCGGGGGCCGGATTGGATGTTTCGTTTGGCGAGGGTATTATCGTTTCCAATATAACCTTTGTTAGCGGAAGTAATATTGAGGTCAATATAGATATCGCCGATGATGCTGAATTCGGATTCAGGAATGTTACCGTAACGAATCCGGACGGTCAAACCGGTGTTGGATTAGCGATTTTTAGCGTTTCATCGATCGATCCGCTGGCCGGATATATCTGGATGGTCAACTCGGAGAATGATACACTGTATAAAATCACGGTTTTCGACAGCAGTATCGTTCAGACTTGGAGTATTCTGGGGGTCGCTCCCGGTGGCTCACCGCAGGGATTGACTTTCGACGGGACGAATATTTGGATGTCAACCGCCGGAACGGACGATGCCATTATGGAATTGAACACCTCTACGTCAACGTTGTCAGTGATTTCCTCATTTACGGCCCCGCCCTCAGGTTTGGGAACGATACGCGAGATTGCCTGGGATGGTACCTATATTTGGTCGGTCAATAGCGGTTCTACAACTGGAATCGTGGCAATGGTTTATAAACATGATCCGGCTACCGGTGCCATTTTGGACTCGATGCCACCGCCGGGAGCCGAACCTCGCGGGATTGTTTTTGCCAACGGCGATCTCTATTGCAATGACCGCACCCTTGATTCTGTATATATGTATGACACCGATACTGATACCTGGGTGGCACAATTCGCGACGCCGATTCCTCCGCTGGGAACTGAATCGGATCGGTATGCTACCGGAATGTCATGGGATGGTATCAATTTCTGGATTGCCAATAGTACCTATGAATTCGATTATATTTTCCAGGTTACTACCGATGGCACCGTTATTAGGACCTATGAAGTTCCTGATCGCGGAGACGCGCAACCTTCTGGAATTGTTTTTACACAGGATTGAGGTATAAAATGCTTAGAGTAAATAGAGATAAATTTGTTTTAAACCTGGTCTTGATGATAGTAATCGGCTTGTTTTCACAAGCGGCCTATTCTCAGATCAGTCTTAATGGTGATTTCCGGCTAAGGGCCTATAACGACCGCTTTAGCGAGGCGATGGATGATCGCGGAGATGAAAATTATCTCCGTCATCTGGCTAGACTTAGGGCCAAGATTCAGGCAAATCCCTCAACAACTGTTTATACCGAATTGATAACCTGGACTCAGGATAACCCTGTTTCCCCGGTCCGGAATATCGGCGGCACCGGACGGATGCAGTACGGCATTAGCCAGGTCTATGTTGATCTGTTAATCCCGAATAAGCTCATCTTTGATCTTATACGCTTGCGGGTGGGACGTCAGCAGTTTCCGATCGGTAATGGACTCTCTTTCGGTGAATCTTACTACTTTTTCGACAAATTTGACGGTGGTCGGGTTGATCTTTCCTTTTATGGGACGAATCTCTCTTTGTTCGGAGCGATAACCGGCCAGAATCTGAGCGCCAGCGGCCTTTATCCTGATCCCGGTTCGGATCAGGTCTTTGCCGCTCGTTTGGCCCGGCCCTTGTTAAAACAGAATTTTATGGCGTACTATATTTACCACAAATTAAGAGGTGATTTCAATGATAGTTATATTACCGGCGTTGGTGTCAGCAATAAGTTCCTGAAGGGCCGTCTTGATTACTTTCTGGAATTCGCCAAGCAGTTTTATAATCAACTTGATGGTCTTCCCGAAATGGGCGGCATAGGCTTTATGGGCGGTGTTGGTTATCGATTCGCCTGGGGACCTTTCCGCTCAATCAAAGTAGAAACTAAATTCGCGGCTTATCAGGGCGATGATGCCGATACGGAAAAAATCGAGCGATTCAGTCCGCTCTATGCCAGTTTCTTCTGGGGCAGCCGGCGAGGCTATGTCAATGGCGCTATCGGTGGAGATTATCCGTATGCCGGGCACAACCCGGAGGGCAGTAAAATCTGGTATTCGCGGATTTATTTTATTCCGCGGCAGTTGCCGAAGTTTCGCCTTCAATTCGATTTCCTATTCATTAACGAATATGTAAATAATGATGATTATAATTCTATGGATGACGAACTGGCCATCAAATTATATTACAAATATTCGCAACAGGTCCAGTTTCAATTCCGATTCGCCAGGAATTTTCCCAATGACGATGATTTTGATACCAACGAAAGCGGTTCCATATCATGGTCTGAGGACCGGGTCGATATGACCCGCTTTATGCTGGAAATGCTGGTTAATTTTTAGAGAATAAAAAAATGAGGATTAGAGTGACAAAGCTTCCCGTAATTACAACGAGGGTCGTCAAATAATGAAACTGGAACTGATTATATTAATGGTTATGCTGGCGATTTTCGCGATTGGAGTTTTTAGGCTAAAAATCCCTGCGGGAGTTTCGCTGATGATGTCGGCTGTGGCCGGGGGCGTTATTGGAGGTAAGGGTGTGCCGATTCGTCACCTGATAGAAGGTGGCTTCGGTTTTCTGGAGGCGATTTTAATTATCGCGACAGCAATGATTTTTATGAAAGTGGTCAATGCTACCGGAGCTTTGGGGACAATCAGTTATGGAATGATTAAGTCATTTTATAGATCTCCGGTAATGTTAATGATTGTGATTACAGTTTTTATTATGTTTCCCGGTATGTTAACGGGCCTTTCATCGGCTTGTATTCTGACCACGGGCGCGTTAGTGGTTCCAGGGTTATTGGCCATGGGTATGCCTCGTCTGGCAGTAGGATCATTGATTGCCATGGCGGCTGTTCTGGGCGAAGTCGCTCCTCCGATTTGCATCCCGGTAATGCTGATCGGCGGCGGAGTTGATATGCCTTATATAGGTTTTGGCATACCGCTCTTTCTGGCTTCATTTCCAATTGCGATTATTCTGGCGATCTACTATCGCTACCGGTATCTCAACCATTTCGATATCAATGAAGTTCTTTCTCAACTGGCCAAACCGGTTTTTACGCAACACGGCCTAAAACTTTTTATTCCACTTGTTTTTGTCATTACTTATCTAATATTGGAATATTCTATTCCTGATAAAATACCTCACCTGGGTGTGCCTCTGATTTTCATGATAGGCGCCCTTTTTGGTTTTGGAACCGGCAATAAATTCAATATCTTTCGTGTTTCACGAGAGGCCATCAGGGATGCCATGCCGGTGATGTCAATTCTGGTAGGGGTGGGAATGTTTCTGCAAATAATGACATTAACCGGGGTTCGCGGTTTTCTGGCAACCAATGCTTTATTCTTGCCGGAAGGCCTCAAATATATCGCCGCTTTACTAATGCCATTTTTTGGCTCAGCCTATGCATCGGCATCGGTCATTGGCGTTCCTCTGGTATATGTCTTTATTGGTAAAAGCGCCATAGTAGTAACTGCTGCTCTGGCTCTTCTGGCGGCCATGGGCGACTTAATGCCGCCGCCATCGCTCTTATGCGCCTATGCCGCTCAAATGATACAGGAGAAAAACCATTTTAAGATATTAAGAATGAGTATTCTGCCGATTGGTGCGACCATGCTGGTAGGACTTTTAATAATTATATATGCCGACAAAATTGCGGAGCTGATTTTTTAGAAGTGAGATAATAGATGTTGTATTGGATTTATATTTTAATAGCTATTTATATATCGGTTATTATTATTGTGGAGCTTTTTGCAGAAAAACAATGGAAAAAGCAAATAGCTTTGGCAATGATACTGATTCCTTTTGTTTTGAGAATTTTACAAATAAAATAGTATTATGCAAAGAAACCATATTACAGCCATAGTTATTCTCATTATTGCACTAACCGTTAGTGGCATCGCCGCCAATGAGTTCCTTCAAATGCATCAGTCTGACCTGCTAATTCCGTCACCATCTCTGACGCGAATAGGTTCTTTGGGTGATTATTTTGCCAAAATTAAGGGTGGTCACGGCGATACGCCTATATATTATTTTGAAAGCGGCAAACCGGGTGCGACGGTTCTCCTTCTGGGTGGTACTCATCCAAACGAGCCGGCTGGCTTTATCGCGGCCACATTGATTCTTGAAAACTTAAGGGTTACCGAAGGACGGGTGATTATTATCCCGCAAGCCTGCTATAGCGCGTTCACTTGCACCGACCCGTTTGAGGGATATCCTCAATATTTCCATATCAACGCCAAATCGGGCATACGTAAATTCCGTTTCGGTTCTCGCGTCTGCAATCCGCTCGATCAGTGGCCCGATCCTTTAGTATATTCACACTATCCATCAGGACAGCAATTATCGGGATTTGAATCGCGAAATTTAAATAGATCTTATCCCGGCCGACGCAACGGTACTTTCTCCGAGCAAACCGGACATGCCATTATGCAGTTAATCAAACAGGAAAACGTAACGGTGGCCTTTGATTTTCATGAAGCAGCCCCGGAAATACCAATTATTAATGCCATCGTCTATCATGAGAAGGGCGAGGAAATCGCTTTAACAACCGTATTTAGCCTTGAATTTGAGGAATTGCGATACGCTCCGGAATCATCACCGGTCAATTTCCGCGGTTTAAGTCATCGTGAATGGGGAGACAATTTTGAGGTGATTCCCTTTTTAATGGAGACCAGCAATCCGATACAGGGAAGACTTCGAGGAAAAACCGATGAGAATCTGATTCTTAAGGGTATTAGTCCGGAATATAAAACCGCTCTTGAATCGGGTGCACTTAGGATAGAATATAAACCCGATGGCGAACCGCTGGCCGGCCGGGTGGGAAGGCATGTTCAGGGTTTTAAATCAATATTGGAAAGCTATAATGAATTTAATGCAGGTAATAAAGTCATTATTGAAAATATTCCGTCATACAACGATATCGTTGAAAATGGAATTGGTAATTATTTAAATTGAATTAAAGAAAATAATATAGGAGAATGTAATGAAAATATCATTTAATCGAATTTTATTGAGCACCCTATTCTTTTTGTTTATTGGGTTAGCCATGGCTGCATCTTCGGAGGATACCAAGAAATATGAACAACCAATATTGATATCCTCGGCCGGTCAAAGCGCCGACGTTAAATTGGCAGGAATGTTGGCCAGCAAACTTAAACTCAATGCCAATGTTATCAATATGGCCCAGGTTTCTGATCTGAAGGATGTCAAATCTTTAATAATCGTCCCCGGTTTTAGTTCCAAGGGACTGGGTGCGGCCGGGATCAGCCAAAAGGATGAAATGGATCGAGTTGTTGCCCTTGTAAATGCCGCGACTGAGCAGAATATTCCGATAATTATGATGCATATCGGAGGCAATGCCCGCCGGAAGGGCCAGTCTGACCAATTTAATAAATTGGTGGCTGAGGCCTCCAAACAAATGATCGTGGTCGAGCAGGGTAACGAAGATGAATTTTTCTCGAATATTGCCAAAGAAAAGAATATCCCCTTGACCCTTGTGGATAAAATAGTCGCTGCCTCGGAACCGTTAGGCGCATTGTTTAAATAGATTTGGAGATCGATGGCACTGATAACAATTTTGTGTATGTGGAAAAGGACATAAATGAAATCATTATCATTAATAAGGTTTAAGGGCGGTATTATTATATACACTCTCTTCATTTTAATCCTTTCGGCGGGATTGGTCTTTTCCCAGACCATTACTTCCGGAGGTGAGGTTGTTACCGGGCAGAATGGTATGGTTTCGACCGCCCATCCTTTAGCCTCTCAAGCCGGACTTGATATGCTTAAAATGGGTGGTAATGCAATCGACGCCGCAGTCGCTGCGGCCTTTACTATCGGTGTTGTAGAGCCCGATGGCTCCGGTATTGGTGGCGGCGGGGGTATGGTTGTTTATTTAAATGAAACCAAACAATCTTATTATATTAATTATTATCAACAAGCTCCGGCGAAAGTGGAGGCGCTGAATTATAACAATTCCGATCGGCATACGGCTAAGGCGATTCTTATTCCCGGAACGGTTGCAGGATTAACTTTGGCACTCGAAAAATTCGGAACGCTCCCATTGGCTAAGGTTCTTGAGCCGGCCATCAAATATGCCGAGGACGGTTTTGAAATTGACGCCACTCTGGCGCAGATATTGTTGGATAATGTCGAAACTGTTCAGGGACATGAATCAACGGCTAATATCTTTTTGGATGGCGGCTTTCCCAGAATGCAGGGGGAAATTCTGATTCAACCGGAATTAGCCGAGACCTTGAAAGAAATTGCCCATTCCGGCCGAGATGGTTTTTATTCGGGAAAAATCGCCGAGAAAATCACCAGCGATATTCTAGCGGGTGGAGGCGTTGTCACAATTGGTGATTTTAAAAACTATCAGGCTCGACTGGAACAGCCTCTTCATGGAACTTATCGGGGTTATGATATTCTGGCCGCCAATGCCCCTCAATCGGGATGTACCATAATTCAATCATTGAACATGCTCGAAAATGCTGATATGGCCGACATGGGCAATTATGCCACCACGGCGGCGACCCTGCATTTGATGGCCGAGACATTCCGGAGATCTTATACCGACCGATGGCAATATGTGGGAGATCCCGAATATATAAGGGTTCCGTTGAACGGCATATTATCTAAAGAGTTTGCCCGCGAAAGGTATATGGAAATTAATCCATTTCTGGCCGAACCGCGGCTTTATCGGGATACGCCTTACGGCAATCCAGCCAAGTATGATCTTGTCCAAACTGATAATTCTGAGCAGAATTTACCGGTGCGAAAAGAAGTCTTTAACTGGGAAGATAATGCCGACGATGATGACGAAGGCAAATCATCATATGATAGCTGGGGAGAAGATCTCTTCGATAGTTGGGGAAGCAAAAAAGACACGAAGAAAGTAAAGAAAAATATAAAGGAATCAAAATCAAGCGACACTACCGATTCATGGATTGTCGAAGAAGAATTTGACGGGCATACAACGCACCTGTCCATTATCGATAAAGACGGTAATGCCGTTGCATTAACGCAAACGCTGGGAACATTTTTCGGTTCCGGAATCACTTCTGCCGGTGTGTTACTGAATTGTGGAATGGCCAATTTTTCAATGACCTCCGCGCCGAATATTCCTCGACCCAATATGCAGCCGAGAAGCTCCATTTCGCCGACTATTATTTTAAAAGACGGTCAGCCGCGTTTTATTGTCGGTTCGCCAGGCGCCAGCCGCATTATCTCAACGGTTGTTGAAATAATCGTTAATATTATTGATTTTAAAATGAATGCTTTTGAGGCCAATCGTGCCCCGCGTTTTTACTGTCAAAAATTTGAGGATTACCTGCATATCGAACAGGGAATATCATTAGACGTCCAGAATAAATTAAAAAAGATGGGACATAATTTAAGAGTATATGAGGGCCTTGATCTATTTTTCGGAGGAGCCCAATTAATACTTATAGATCCTGAAACAGGTGTTTACTATGGCTCAGCGGATGTCCGCAGAGGAGGAATTGCTATCGGCTATTGAAATTAAAATTTTTTATAATAAAAACTTATATGAATATTTCTTTTGTATTACTGCTATTACTAATTTTATTACTCATTGCTGAAAAGTATGCAATAGCAAAAAAGACGCGACGAATTAAAATTCGAATTCTGGTTAATGGAACCCGCGGGAAGTCCACTGTCACTCGCTATATAGCGGCGGCGGTTAGAAGGAGCGGTTATTCCGTTATGGCCAAGATTACCGGTGTCGTCCCCACCGTATTTTATCCCAATGGGGAACGAAAAGCGATTAAACGTTTAGGCAGCCCTCGGGTCCAGGAGCAATTTAAAATTATAAGATCTGCTGATTATCATAAAGTTGATTGTCTTGTTCTTGAATGCATGTCGATTGCACCGGAATTACAGCAGCTTGAAAGCAGGCATTTTAAACCTCACGTCTATGTTATTACAAATATAAAAGATGATCACATGGAGAAGGCGGGCAAGACGATTTCCGAGCAAATTGATTCTATCTGTTCGGCCATACCTTTTAATGCAAAAATAGTAACAGTGAAATCCAATTATCTGGAAAAGATTAAGCAAACGGCTGAAAGAAGAAACAGTTCCGTGACTGTGGCCGATGATTTCGGACGATTTATAACATCTGAGTTACCGAATAAAATTTATAGGGATAATATCCTGTTGGCGATAGCCGCGGCCGATTTGATTGGTCTAAAATCAGAAGACTCACTCCCTGCGGCAATTGAAGAGGCTGCAACGCACAAAAAATCATTAATTGATTTAAACGATTGCGGGAAAAACGTCAAATTCATCGATGGTTTTGCCATTAATGACGTTCCTTCGGCTAATGATTTTGTCAATAATTACTTGTCCAGGTATGACGACCTGACTAATCTAATTGTAATTCTGAATACGCGCGTTGATCGGCCGCTTCGCTCCTTAGCTTTTGTGAATTGGCTTCGAAATTACAGAACTCCGAGTAAAATTATTATCACAGGAAACCATGGCCGGTATACAAGTCGAGCGCTTTCAAAGGGCGATATGGCTAAGGACAAAATCATATTTATTAAAGGAAAAGATATCCTCAATATAAAAGCCTTACTAATAAGATTGAATCTTCGAGATACGCTCGTCGCGGGATTGGGAAATATCGGAGGTCAAGGCTTTAGCATTTCGCAGATTTTGGCGGGGGACCATTACCAGCATGTATGAGTACTTTTTTATAGGATTGGTTGCGGGATTCATATTTTATGAATTGACCGATGTTTCACCTGGCGGAGTTATTGCTCCGGCGTACTTTGCCATGTTTATAAATCAGCCCAATAAAATTCTGATGACCGTCATAATGGCCTTGGCAGTGTGGTTTATCCTGAAATTATTATCGGAACGGTTGATTATCTATGGGCGCCGCCGGTTTTTACTGGCAATAATTCTCGGTTTTTGTATTAAAGTGGCTATAGATAATTATCTCCAACCGGTGTCTTTGTTAAAATTTGATCTGCAATCAATCGGCTATATTATTCCCGGTCTGATTGCCAATGAAATGTCCCGTCAAAAGGTTTTACCCACTTTGGCCGGATTGGGTATTGTAACGACAATTACGTACTTATTGATTTTACTTCTTGGTTAGAGGAAATGAAAGAATTTAATAGAAATATCAGCCTGGTGGCGATACTACTAGTTTCTATCGGATTAATGTTAATTATCAACAGGTTTTTCACGCATAAGGTTGAAAGACTGAATATCGGTCAAATGAATAGAGCCGCGGAGTTGTCAATTCGTTGGTTTGATGAAATCGATAAGTTGAAAATGGCCAATGGTATAGAAATACAAAAACGCGATTGCGCTTTTCCTTCTCTTATCGGTGAAGAATATTCACCAATGACCACGACTCTGGGTTCATTGGAAGCGAAGATAAGCTCCTCCAATCCTGATTTTGCGGCTTTATTGGTAAGCATGCTCATTGACGCCAGGATTGATTCCACCAGTACCATTGGGTTAATTATCTCCGGTTCATTTCCATCATTGGCCATAGTCTCGCTGGCGGCCTTACAGATTGTTAATGCCAATGTTATCCTCATTAGCTCACTTGGCGCCTCAACATACGGAGCCAATCAGGAGGGAGCAACATGGCTTGATATGGAAAAATGGCTTCATGCTAATGGTTTGAAATATAATTCGGAAATAGTCACGATCGGGTCCGAAAATGACAATGGCGGCGGTTTAACCGGTGAAGGCGTAGCAATGATACTGGCCTCGGCGGAACGCAATAATATTGAACTCTTTGTCCCGGAGAACATCACCGATGCCATTGAATATAAAACCAAATTGCTGTCCAAAAGAAACATCGATTTATTAATAAATATCGGGGGCAATCAGGCCAGCCTTGGGGCTTGCGCTCATGCATCAACTATTCCTAATGGATTTCATCAAAAATATGAGTTTTGCACTGATGCCGATAGAGGGATTATTGCTCGCATGAGTGAACAAAATATTCCTTTTATAAATATGCTTAATATTCGAGATTTGGCGGTTAAAAATGGTATTTCGCTTAAATATGATTCGGAACGGAAAGGATTGCCGGAGCTGTACTATCGGAAATCGATTTCAAAACCAGCTACCGCCGGAGCTCTGTTTATTATCATACTTATGTTGACAATACAAAACAAATACCTCAAAAATATAATACAGCCATATGAATAGTGAATAATATTGTACTAATATGAAATATTAATGTTAATCAAATAAGATTAAGGAGAGACAGATGACACTCAGTAACATTTCCAAGAAACAATGTTATGGTAACCCCATAATATTAATTTTGGCCGTCCTAGCTTTCTTGGCGATTGGACAACCGTATGCTTATGGACAGGTCGCTCTTTCGGGAGATTTAACGACGCATATTGATAGCCTTATTGATGAGGTTCCTGATGAGTCACCGGCCAATCTTTACCAGGAACCGGGTTCGACGGCTCAGTCCACCTGGCGGGGAATTATCCAGGATATGATATCGGGTGATTTTTCATCGGCTCACTCCGCGGCCACTTCGCTGGATTATCGCGTGGTGGAATTTACCGATGTTTCTTCCAAAGTTTATTATATTTTAGAACGGACATCGACCTCCACAACAAACTATTGGGGAAGTTATGTATTTAATCCTGATCCGCGCCGCCCCCATTTAGTGATCCAGTGCCCTCATCCGGTCGACAATCTGAATACCGGTAATCAAGGTTTTCGGGTTTTCACAGCGGCTAATGCGCGAGCCTATTTCGTGGCCGGGACAAGCAAATGTAATTCCACTTCATATACTCCCTGCGATGGTTCCGGCACGTCCTGTTCTGAAACAACGGAACCGTATCGGGCCTGCGATCAGGCGCATGTCATTACTGGTATGTTTCAGTTGACGACCGAAGAAATGCTCGATGATGATCCCGATCTTATTGTCATTCAACCTCACGGATACACACAGGGGACCGGCGATCCGGATATCATTATGAGTAACGGCACATTGCTTACCTCGACGATTGATTATCTTCCGACGCTTCGCGATAATCTGTACAATATTGACAATACTCTGACCTTTAAAATTGCCCATATAGACAACTGGGATTATAATTCGGGACGCACCAATTGCCAGGGACGATTGTTGAATAATTCTACCGAACCATGCGGTAATTATGCAACCTCGGCATCCGGCAATTTCATTCATCTGGAGCAGACGTATGTCGGTTTGAGAGATTCGGAAGCCAATTTTAACAAATTGGCGACAGCAGTCGTCCTGACATTTCCGGCGGTTGGTCAAATTACATCGGCTCAAACGGGACCTTGGACCGACGGTACGACTTGGGTCGGCGGAGAAGTTCCAACGTCGGAAGATGATGTCCTTATTGCGGCTGGTCACGTTATAACGGTTGACGATATTTATGCTGAATGCCATTCGCTGGTTTTCGGCGATACCTCTTCACATATTGACATGGATGCCGACAGCCGTCTCGACATTTACGGTGATTTTACGCTGTTTAATGAGGAACATAATGTTTTTTCCGCGGGCTGGTCGTCCGATAATGCTCATGTTAGATTTACCGGTTATGCGCCGCTTCAAACCATCAGCGGTTGGAGTACTACCGGCGGTTCTACGGCCTTTCGCGATTTAATTATTGATAAGCCGTCGGGAACGGTTGCTACCGGCGGCGTCGGCATGCGTCTTGGCATACAAAACAGCTTTAATATTGCCAGCGGTGCCTTTGAGCTTAGGGCTGATGACGATATTGAGGCGCGCTGGGCAAGCAGCGGTTTATTAACAAAAAATCAAAATTTGAGTGTTACCATCGGAAGCGACGGTGTCTTCGAATTAATCGACGGCGATGGAACTCACTTTATCAGATCCGACACTGGTTCGGTACCGGTGGGAACCCTGACTATCTCCGGTCGAGTTACGCTGACCGATGCCAGTTCTTATGATATAAGTTTTAATAATGTTGATATATTAAATGGCGGGACTCTGGAAATTGGAAGCGGATTGGGAAGTACAACCTATGGTCCCGAATTCAATCCTGGTATCGTCACCATTGATGCCGGTGGAACGCTTCATAATATTTCAATCTCCGATGTATGGTTTGATACAACAATTGTTAACCTTAATTTAAATGGAAACTATAATACAGAGAGCTCCACTACAATTTTTGCACCAACTTTTGCTAATAATGGCAAGGTTCGATATCTTAGAGATCCTCAGACTGTCACTGATATTCAAACTGTGGTCGATACCAACTATTATGATATCGAATTCAGCTATAACGGTTACGATGACAATTCTCAAAAAAGCTGGACCTTGACCGATGATCGATTAATTGATGACAGTCTTATAATCAATAATGATGCCGTTCTGATTATTGACGCCGATGCTCCGCAAACGCTGACCGTTAACGGAACGATCCGACTCACTACCGGCAATATCAATACCTCGGATGCCGATGTAACCCTGGCGGTGGCCGATGGCGCTTTAATATCACGCGCCACCGGGACTTTAAGCGACTCGCCGATATTCCTGGGTTCGGTCAATCTTCGCTATACCAGCACGACAACTTCAGTGGAAACAGGCCCGGAAATGCCTGGATCTTCATCGGCTCTGAATGATCTTACGATATATTCAACCGGTCAAGTGGTTATGCTATCCAAAGACATAAAGATTAATGGTAATCTGACTCTGTCAACCGGAATCTTCGATAATAATGGGAGCGAGGACGATTATGGCATGACGATGGCTAATGGTTCGACCATTCGACGCGCCACCGCTGAACTCACTGAGGCTCCGGCTTTAGACGGAACCGTCAATCTGGAATATATCAGCACAGTCAGCCATGTCACAACCGGATTGGAACTGCCAACCAATACATCGGTTATAAATAATTTGACCATGACCGGCAATCGCGGTGCTACGCTTAATCACAATATCACCGTCAATGGTATTCTGACAACCGCCAACAGCGCTCTGGAAACCGATGCCTACACCGTAACACTGGCTTCCGGCGCCAGTCTGGATGAATCTTCCGGTTTTACGGTCCTCGGTAATGTTACTACCGTTCGTGATGTCGAATTGGGTGTTAGTAATGATTTTGGCGGAATCGGAGTCGAAATTAATGCTTCCGGTGAAGCTCCTGGATCAACCACTATTCTGAGAGTGACCGGCAATCCGCCGACGATCGACGGCGCCCAGGCTATTAGCCGTTATTTTGACATCACTCCCGCCACCAATTCCGAGCTCAACGCCTCCATGGTGTTTCACTTCAATGAAAATGAACTCGGTGGTATTACTGAGGAATCGTTACTGTTATATTCATCTGATGACGATGGCAGCACATGGACTCCGAGAGGAGGCACAGTTAATGTCGATGATAACTATGTAACTATTTCTGGCATAAACGATTTTTCTCTCTGGACTCTGGGCGGTTCTATCGAGGGTGTCATTGTATCGGTTCAATCCGGTGAATGGCGTCAATCCAGTACCTGGCAGGGTGGAGTCGTTCCTGATTCCACTGATAATGTTCTAATAGCTTCTGGACATATTGTCTCAATTGATGATGCGACCTCTCGTTGTCATTCAATTTCGTTTGGTGGCATTGATGCACATATTGATATGAACGACGACAGCCGTTTGAGCGTATATGGCGATTTTACTCTTTACGATCGGACCCATAATGTCTTTTCCGCGGGGTGGTCATCAGTTAACGCCTATATTTATTTTGTCGGAAGTGAACCGGAACAGCAATTGAGCGGTTTCAGCACTACGGGAGGATCGACTTCATTTCGCGATGTTGTCATTGACAAGGATTCCGCAACTGTTGTCAGAGTTATGAATGATTCCACTCGTCTCGGTATTCAGAACAGTCTGGAAATTATTAGCGGCGATCTGATTTTTAGTCCCGGTGCCGATTTGGAAGCGCGCTGGACCAGTAGCGGAAACCTTACCACGGATCAAAGCCTCTTGACAACGATTCAGGCTAACGGCCGTTTCATTTTAGAGGATGGTGATGGAACCCACTTTATTCGAAGTGGAATCGGAACGCCTATTGGCAAAATGACCGTTTATGGCGAAGTGGAACTCTGCGATGCCAGTTCTTACGACATGCACATAAATGGTATTGATATAAAGGATGGCGGAACGTTTATTCTTGGAACCGGATTGGGAAGTACCACCTATGGTCCGGAATTCAATCCCGGCATCATTACCATTGATTCCGGTGGTTCATTGTTTGGTACGACCACAACCGATATCTGGTTTGATACAACTATTGTTGATCTTAAAAGAGGCGGTACATATAAAACCTCAAGTTCCACCACTGTTTTTCCGCCGACCTTGATTAATGACGGTAAGGTGCGCTATCAGCGGGATCCGGCCACAGCGACCACCGATCAGGAAATCGTCGATACCAATTATTATGATATTGAATTCAGTTTTAACGGCAACGGCACGCAGAAAATCTGGACATTGGACGGCAACCGTACCGTCGCCGATAGTTTTACCATCAATAATAATGTTGAATTGATATTGCAAGCGACCAGCGCTCAAAGCGTGACGGTTGATAGCGTCCTGAGAATGGTCAGTGGTTTTATTGATAATAGCGATCCCGAGGCCTCTTTGGCTCTGGCAAATAACGCCTGGATTTCCCGCGCCTATGGAACTATCACCGATCCACCCGTACTATTGGGTAATGTTAATGTTCGATATACCAGCACGACGGTATCGGTGACAACCGGTCCCGAGCTCCCCATAGATCCGGCCAAGCTTAAGGATCTGACGATTTATTCAACCGATCAAACGATTACCCTCGGAGCCAATGCCACGGTCAATGGAGAATTGACCCTTTCCACAGGAACCTTTGATAACAACGGAGCCGAGGATAATCTTACTTTGACACTGACTAATACCGCCGTAATTCGTCGGGCCACTGCCGAATTAACGGCTGCTCCTATTTTTGGAACAACCGTCGATGTCGAGTATATTAGCGCTGTTAGTCCGGTTAATACCGGCTTTGAGCTACCTTCCAACCCGGCGATTCTGAATAATCTGACTATCACCGGCGATCAGGGAGTTAATCTTACAACCGATATTACCGTTAACGGAATTCTGGCTATTAATGATAGCATATTGAATACTGGAGTGAATACTATCACACTTGGGGCGACCGCCACTATCACCGAAAATGCCGGCTTTATTGCGCAGGGCAATATTGGTACCACCCGTTCGGTGGCTCAATCGACAAATGAAACCTTTGGCAATCTGGGCGTTGAAATTAACGCCGCAGGGGCAGCCCCTGGCGCCACTACCGTCCTTCGCGTTACCGGAACCGCTCCGACTATAAACGGAGGACAGGCGATCAAGAGATATTTCGACATTACGCCAACGGTCAACAGCGGCTTGAACGCCACACTAGTATTTCATTATGATGAATCAGAATTGGATGAAATTAATGAAGGTGAACTGGCCCTGTATTCTTCAACCGACGGCGGTTCCACATGGAATAATATGAGCGGTATTCTTAATGAGGTAGCGAATTCTGTTACTCTTGCCGGCATCAATTCTTTTTCAAGATGGACCTTGGCGGCGGCATCCGGAGCTTGTGATTGCACTCCGGGGGATGCTAATAACAATAGTGTTTTTAACATTCTTGATATTACCTATATGATTGCCTACCTGTATAAAGGCGGTTCGGCGCCGGTTCCATATGAAATTTGTTCCGCCGATGCCAATGGCAATTGTGCTGTTAACATTCTTGATATCACCTATATGATAGCATATCTGTATAAGGGCGGATCGGCTCCAGTTACATGTGAAAATTGGAGTACAAACTGCGGAGGATTGCATAAGTAATAACGCCAATATCCCGAAAAGGGGAATTATTCTTAATTTATGGCTATCCGCAGGGCAGGCAAAGTCCTGCGGATTGAGATTAATTTAAAATGACGGAGTTTATTTTATAGAAGCGATACGCGAAAGGCCAATCCGCTAGCCAAAGGAAGAGCAATGAAAATTATTTCTGCTTTGATATTTATTCTTATGATTGCATTCAATTTGAACGCGCAGGTAAATCTTGTCGGGGATTTAACGGCGCATGTTGATAGCCTTGTCGCGTCAATTCCGGGATCAACTCCGGCCGGATTGTATCTCCAACCGGGTTCGACCTCCCGAACACTCTGGCGACAGATTATCCAAAATATTTTAATTGGCGATTATGGTTCGGCTCATAATGATGCTCTAACAATTGATTATAGAGTGGTTGTCTTTGCTGATAATTCAGTTTCACCGACCCGGGATTATATCATCTTGGAAAGAACTCCCGAATCAACATCGAGGTATTGGGGAACCTTTATATTCAATCCTGATCCGCTTCGATACAAATTGGTTATTGAAGCACCTCACTCAAGATACGATATCAATACTGGCTATCAGGCTTTTCGGATATTTTACTCGCTTGGTTCCCGAGCCCTCTTCATCAATGGTATACATCGTTGTAACGGAACAACCGAATCAACGTGCGACGGAACCACTTCGGCTTGCGGAGAATCGGGACCCTATAAATATTCCGATCAAGCTCATGTTGTTTTGGGGACTTTTCAAGTCACCACTGAAGAGTTGTTGAATGCCATTCCCGATATGATTGTTGTTCAACCGCACGGTTTTACCAAAGAGTCGGGCGATCCCGATATCATAATGAGCAATGGCACCCGATATACTCCGACCGAAGATTTGATTTTGATTTTACGCGATAATTTATTGACACAGGATAACAGCCTCACATTTAAAATTGCCCATATAGATCTAGATTGGGACAAATTGGTGGCGCGTACAAATACGCAGGGGCGGCTTTTGAATGGCAGTCCAGATCCGTGCGGTACCTATGCTTCATCCTGTTCAGGAGGATTTATCCACTTGGAACAGGCTTACAGCAAACTGCGTGATACCGAGATTAATTGGTACAAGCTGGTTAATGCTTTGGCTCAAACCTTTCCGGTTGAGAATATGAAAACCACCATCAAAACCGGTTCATGGAGCGATCCCGGAACCTGGTCAGACGCGACATTGCCAACCTCCGAAGATGATGTTAGGATCAATTCCGGTCATATCATTTCTATTGATGATAATGTATCCGAATGTCACTCAATAATTTTTGCGGACACTTCGGCTCATCTTGATATGAATAGCGATAGCCGCTTGAGTGTGACCGGCAATTTTAGTCTGGCCGCTGAAAACCATAATGTTTTTTCAGCCGGGTGGTCGGCCACCAATGCCCGAATCCGATTTGCCGGCGCCGAACCGCTTCAAATATTAAGCGGTTGGAGTACAACCGGCGGCTCGACCTCATTTCGCAATTTGATTATCGACAAGCCGTCCGGTATAGTTGTCACGGCGGGAACCGGAATGAGGCTGGGTATTCAAAACAGTTTGGAAATTATAAAAGGAACATTGGAATTCTCCGGCGATGATGATCTTGAGGCCCGCTGGGCCAGTAATGGCAATTTAACCAATAATCAGGATTTACAAATAACGGTTTATTCTCAGGGAAAATTGACTTTTATCGATGGCGATGGAGCGCATTTTATTCGCAGTAATATCGGTTCAGTGCCCATTGGCACGATGACAATTTACGGTGAAGTGGAATTTTACGATGCCAGTTCTTACGATATCAGCATCAATAATATTAACATTAAGGATGGCGGCATTCTTAAGATCGGTACCGGTCTGGGAAGTACAACCTATGGGCCAGAATTCAATCCCGGGATTATTACTGTCGATTCCGGCGGCACCATTTATAGTACAACGACATCGGATATCTGGTTTGATTCCACTCAGGTCGATTTAAAGCACGGGGCCGTTTTTAAAACATCCGCCAGCGCGACAATATTTCCCCCGACATTTATTAATGACGGTAAAGTTCGATATCAGCGCGATCCTGAGGAGGCGACAACCGATCAAGTTGTTAATGATACCAATTATAATACTATAGAATTCAGTTTCAATGGCAATGAAACTAAAAAACTCTGGACCTTGAATGCCAGTCGGGTTGTTGCAGAAAGTTTGATCGTCGATAACGACGCCGAATTGATTATTGATGCCGAGATGTCACAGAATTTACTGGTTGAGAATACTCTACGGCTGACCTCGGGAATTTTAAATAATAGTGATATAGATGTAACCCTAACTATGGCTGATGAAGCACGGATATCCCGTGGATCGGGAAACATAACCGCTCCGCCGATTTTTTCGGGCGTCGTTGATTTGATCTATACCAATTCCACTGAGATGATAAGTACCGGCCCCGAAATGCCATTGACACTGAGGACTCTCAACAATTTAACCATTACCGGTAGTCAGAATGTGAGTTTGTCCGCGGATTTGACCGTTAACGGTATCTTAGAACTTGAGGATGCCACTATCTTAACCGGCTCCTATTCGCTTAATCTGGCGGATAATGCCAATATCGTGGAAACTCCGGAATATATAGTCCAGGGAACAGTTAATACCAATAGAATATTATCTCAAAATGAAAATGAAGAATTCGGAAACCTGGGGTTACAGATTCTTGCCTCCGGTAATGATCCGGGAATAACCACAGTTATTCGAATAACCGCTATTGCCCAATCTATTCCGGGCATCACCACCGTAAGTCGAACATTCGATATTATACCATCCATCAATTCCGGTCTCGATGCGATCTTGATATTAGAATACGCCGAAGCTGAACTTAATGGTATTTCCGAAACGGATCTGGTTATGTATTCCTCCATCGACGGTGGCCAGAATTGGATTTTAAGAGGGGGGGCGGTAGATACATTTCAAAATACGGTCACTTTGGACGGTATTAACTCTTTTTCGTTATGGACCCTCGGTATGGGAAAAACGTGGACTTGCGGAGATGTCGACAATAGCGGTTCTATAAATATTTTAGATATTACTTATTTAATCGCCTTTCTATACAAAGGCGGACCGTCTCCTGATCCGCTGGACAAGGCGGATGTTAATAATTCCGGCGATATTAACATTCTAGATATAACATTTTTGATAACTTATCTCTATAAGGGGGGGGCGGGACCGTTTTGCGGAAAATAGTATTATGATTAAAAAATTCCTTAAATATTCGCTTGTTATTTCTCTCATGGCCTGCTGTAATATAATGGCTCAGACGACTATCGCCGGCAATTTGACCACACACATGGATAGTATAATCAGTGAAATTCCCGGCTCTACCCCCGAAGGATTATATCTTCAACCTGGTACTTCTTCACGAGATTTATGGCGCACGATTATTCAAAATATTTTGGCCGAAAATTACGATTTGGCTGATAATGACGCCGGCTTGATTAATTATCGGGTCGTCGAATTTCTTGACATTACTGAATCCCCCAATCATACTTATTATATTCTGGAAAGAACGCCGGAGTCAACCTCGCGTTATTGGGGTACCTTTATATTTAACCCTTCACCGAAAATATACAGACTTGTTATTCAGTCGCCGCATCCCAAATACGATCGCAATACCGGTTATCAGGGATTTCGGATATTCAAGGAATCCGGTTGCCGCGCCTTTTTTGTCAGCGGCGCTCATCGTTGTAACGGTACCACTAGTTCTTCCTGCGATGGAACCACTACGGCCTGTTCATCTGAATCGGAACCGTACCGTTATTCCGATCAGGCTCATGTTGTCCTAGGTACTTTTCAGATAACGACCGAGGAGATGATCTCGGCAATATCAGATCTGACTTTCCTTCAACCTCACGGATTTTCCAAAGAAACCGGTGACCCCGATATCATAATCAGCAATGGTACCAAATACCATTCAGATGAAGATTTCATTCCCGATTTGGTTGACAATCTGCTGTTACAGGATAATAGCCTTACTTTTAAGATTGGCCATCTTGACGCAGAGTGGACCAGACTATTGGCCACGACCAACGTTCAGGGCCGTCTGGTCAACGGTTCTCTGGCTCCCTGCGGCACAGATGCCGATACCGCAACCGGTCATTTTATCCACATTGAACAGGCCTACACCAAATTGCGTGATTCCGAAACTAATTGGAATAAACTGGTGCAGGCTGTAATTGCGACCTTTGGTGACGGCTCTCTTGATGTGGCCGATGATGCCAGCAACGATTTTCGACCGACAATATTTACATTGTCTCCCAATTATCCAAATCCATTCAATGGTACTACTCAAATTCAATATAACTTGTTTCAGAAAAGTAATATTGAAATTGCGGTTTATGACATTCTTGGAAGAAGAATTGAATATGAATTTCGACCGCATCAAAGTCCAGGTACTTATGTTTATCAGTTTTCGTCAGATAACTATGCCAGCGGTGTTTATTTATATAGAATGATAGCTAATTCTGTCGGGCAAACAGGTAAAATGGTCATTATTAAATAACCGAAGGAGGTACAGGTTGCACATGTTTAAACGAATATACTTATCAAACTCAATTTTATAGGAGGTGTTTATGAAAAATCTAGTGTTAACATTGATGTTGATACTGGTGCTGGCGTTCGGAACCGCGCAGGGGCAGATAACATCGGCGCAGTCAGGACCGTTCGAAGACCCGAATACGTGGGTTGGAGGAGTAGTTCCAACATCGGCGGACGATATCTTAATTACCTCGGGCCACACAGTTTCGGTAAACGATAATAGTCCGGAATGTAATTCAGTTTCATTTGCGGATAATACCGCCAATTTCGATATGAATGCGGGTGGAATGCTGACCGTTTACGGTGATTTCACTCTCGCCGCTACCGATCACAACGCATTTGCAGGCGGCTGGTCATCAGGCAGTAATGGCATAAAGTTTGCGGGAAACGGAACACAGACTCTCAGCGGTTGGAATACTGGCGGAGGTTCGACATCCTTTCGTGATGCCATCATTGATAAGCCGGTCGGAGAAAAAGTCATCACGGCCGGAAACGGCATGAGACTCTGTTTTCAAAATAGCCTGGAAATTATAAGCGGTGTTCTTGAATTTGGTGAAGATGATGATCTTGAGGCTCGCTGGGCCAGTAGCGGCAATCTTACCAATGATCAAAATCTCCAAATCACAATTCAGGTGGATGGTGCATTCCTGATGCTCGATGGTGCCGGAAGCCATTTTATTCGAAGTGGAACCGGTTCCCTGCCGATTGGCAAGATGACTATTTATGGAAATGTCGAGCTTTATGACGGTAGCTCTTACGATGTCAGTATTGCCGGTATCGACATTAAGGACGGCGGACAATTAAAACTCGGAACCGGACTGAGCAGTACAACTTACGGAGCCATGTTCAATCCCGGAACGATCGCTGTTGAAGCGGGCGGAACATTGTATAGTATCACGACCAGCGATCTATGGTTTGACACGACCGTGGTTGATCTTCAAGATGGTGGGGTTTTTAATATTTACAGTAGCTCGCAAGTTATGCCCCCGGTCTTTTTGAATAACGGCAAGGTTAGATATATGCGTAATTCCAGCAGTTCCTCTCTGGATCAAACGGTAAACGATATTGATTACTATGATCTTGAATTCAGTTACCAGAGCAATCCTGATCATGAAAAAATCTGGATGCTTGAAGGCGATCATACTATTGCCGATAGTTTGACAACCAATAATAGCGCTGTTGCCATCCTAACAGCCGAAGAACCACATCTTTTGACGGTCAACGGAACCATCAGAATGACTAGTGGGCTAATTGACAATGGTGATCCCGATGTTACCCTGCAATTGGGCGATGGAGCCTTAATATCGAGGGCCACCGGTGAAATGGCAATTGCTCCCGATTTCGCAGGTGCTGTAAATTTACGCTATACCAGCACGACCACATCGGTTACGACCGGTCCGGAAATGCCGACTGATGTTAACGTTTTAAATGATTTGACAATCACTTCGAATGATCAGATTGTAACTCTCGGAACAGACGTAACCGTGAATGGAATTCTCTCAATTGAAACGGGAACGCTGGCTACTGATGGCTATATGCTTACCTTGGGAGAATACGGTACGGTGGATGAATCGGCCGGATATTATCTTCTCGGCAATCTGTATACCGAACGAAGCGCCTTAATGGCAACTAATAATGATTTCGGCGGAATTGGATTTGAAATTAATGCTGCCGACGCGGAGCCCGGTATGACATCAGTTTTAAGAGTGACTGGAAACGCTTTTGACATAAATGGCGATCCGGGTATTCTTCGTTCATATAATGTTATTCCCGCCAATAACAGCGCCTTGGATGCGACAATTGTTATACATTATTCAGATAACGACTTGAATGGACTAA
>JBDRRI010000283.1:0-14887 GCA_043825815.1 Candidatus Zixiibacteriota bacterium | reverse complement strand
CCGGTAAAATTGCCGGTCTGGAAGTTCTTCGGATTATCAATGAACCGACGGCGGCTTCGCTGGCGTACGGTCTCCAAAAAAAGAAAAATGAAAAAATTGCCGTCTATGATCTCGGCGGGGGAACGTTTGATATCTCCATTTTAGAACTTGGCGATGGCGTCTTTGAAGTCCGTTCCACTAATGGTGACTCGCATCTCGGCGGCGATGATTTCGATCAGAAAATTATCGATTGGATGGCTGATGAATTTAAAAAATCACAGGGGATAGACCTAAGAAAAGACCGTATGGCTCTTCAACGGCTTAAAGAAGCAGGGGAAAAGGCTAAATGCGAACTTTCGACAACCATGCAGACCAATATCAACCTGCCGTTCATTACTGCCGATCAGGCCGGTCCTAAACATCTCGATCTAACCTTGACTCGGGCAAAATTGGAACAATTAACCGATGATCTCCTTCAACGGACCGTCGGCCCCTGCCGCGAGGCGCTCCATGATGCTAATCTTTCTCCCTCGGAAATAGACGAAGTCATTCTCGTAGGCGGTCAGACCCGTATGCCCAAAGTGCATGAAATCGTCAAAGGCATTTTCGAAAAAGAACCGAATAAGGGGGTTAATCCCGATGAAGTCGTCGCCATTGGCGCCGGAATTCAGGGTGGCGTTCTCTCCGGTGATATGAAAGACGTTGTTCTTCTCGATGTTACCCCGCTTTCACTCGGCATTGAAACTCTCGGCGGTGTCATGACCAAACTAATTGAAAAAAATACAACAATTCCGACCAGAAAAAGCCAGGTATTTTCGACCGCGGCCGATAATCAACCGGCCGTGAACATTCACGTTCTGCAGGGCGAACGCCAGATGGCCATCAACAATCGGACTCTGGGTCGTTTTGATCTGGTTGGTCTTCCTCCGGCGCCACGTGGTATTCCTCAGATTGAAGTTTCTTTCGATATTGATGCTAATGGCATTGTTCATGTTTCGGCCAAAGACCTTGGTACTGGAAAAGAACAATCGATTAAAATCCAATCCTCCTCCGGATTATCGAAAGAGGAGATTGAGAAGATGGTCAAAGATGCCGAATCTCACGCTGATGAAGATAAGGCTAAAGAGCAGCTTATTAAGGCCCGAAACGAGGCCGATCAGCTTATTTATTCGACCGAAAAAACATTAAAAGAGCACGGTGATAAAGTTTCCGAAGAAGAAAAGAAAGCTATTGAAGGAAAACTGGAGGCTCTTCGAAATACTCTTACTTCGGAAACAGCTGAACCTATTAATGCCGCTAAAGACGAATTGATTCAGGCTTCGCATAAGCTTGCCGAGGAAATGTACAAACAGGCATCCGCTGAACAGCAAGCTTCTGCTGGACAGCCGGGTGGCGAAGGCCAGACCGGTCCGACGCCGGGTCAGGATAACTCTGATGACTCCAAAGGCGAAAGTGCCGTCGATGCCGATTTTGAAGTCGTTGACGAAGAAAAAACAGATAAGTAAAATAAATAATAAGGGCAGATAAATAATTAAACAGGTTTTTTATGAGTAAAAGAGACTACTACGAAATTCTGGAAATCTCCCGAGGCGTATCGGAGAATGAGATTAAATCTGCCTATCGAAAAATGGCGATGAAGTATCATCCGGATAGAAACCCGGGAGATGCATCAGCCGAAGAAAAATTCAAAGAGGCAACCGAGGCCTACGAAGTCCTCAAGGATGCGCAAAAACGGCAGATGTATGACCAGTATGGCCATGAAGGCTTGGCCGGAGGTGGTTTTGGCGGCGGTTTCGGCGGTGGTTTCGGTGGCTTTGATCTGAGCGATGCTCTCCGTGCCTTCATGCGTGATTTTGGAGGTTTCGGATTTGATGATCTGTTTGGAGGCGCAGGTGGTGGAGGACGCCGACAGAATCGAGGCGAGGATCTTCGCGCTAAAATTGCCCTGACTCTCGAAGAAATCGCCACTGGATGCGAAAAAACTTTAAATGTAAAAGCTCTTAAATCATGCGATGATTGCGGCGGTTCCGGAGTTGCCGCGGGAAGCTCAAAAAGTACTTGCCCGGAATGCCGGGGCGCCGGCCAGGTGCGTACTATTCAAAGAACATTTTTGGGCACGATTCAACAGGTGAAAACCTGTCCTCGATGTCGCGGAACCGGCGAGACCATTTCTCATCCCTGTCCGTCTTGCCGCGGGGAAGGACGTTTGCACGGAACCAACAAGGTGAAAGTAAAAGTCCCCGCCGGAGTGTCAGCCGGCAATTATATGACAATTGAGAATCAGGGGAATGCCGCCCGCAATAACGGCCTGCCCGGTAATCTGATAGTCGTCTTTGATGAAAAGGACCATGATATCTTTTCTCGGCAGGGGGATCACATCATCTGCCAGATTCCTATATCATTTACGATGGCCGCTCTCGGAGGCGAATTGGAAGTCCCCACTCTGGATGGCAATGACATTCTTAAAATTCCATCGGGAACGCAATCCGGTAAAGTCTTTAAACTAAAAGGCAAAGGCATTCCTCATTTGCAGTCATACGGAAGCGGTGATGAGTTGATACAGATTACTGTCTGGACGCCGACCAAGCTCAATTCTGATGACAAGTCTATTTTGAGAAAACTGGAGGAATCAGAATCATTCCGACCGCCAAAAACCAATAAATCGTTTTTTGAAAAGCTTAAACAAACGCTGGGAATATAAATGACCCAATATGGAACACCGTGTGAATATTATGAAATATCTCTCGAAGTTCCTCGCCTGATTCACGATCCGGTTTGCGATTTTATTGTCGAAAATTATGCCGAAGGCGTTGTTCTCGCCGATAAGGATAATTCTGATATAGTAGGCATTCAGTTTTTTATTCCCGCCAATGATAATCCGTTGGATGAAAATTTTCCTATACATTTTACTGATAATATTAATGAGATTATAAAAAGAAGTGAAATTTTATTTGACTCGCTTAGCCCCAATGATATTAGCATAAAGAAAATCATTAATGCCATGTGGGAAGAAAAATTTCGTCAATCAATCAAACCGATTTTTATCGATAATGTTGTAATTCACCCGCCATGGATAGAAACTGATAATGAAAATAAAATCGAAATTGTTATCGAACCCAAAATGGCTTTCGGAACCGGAAGTCACGAGACTACCCGATTGTGCCTTCTTGGACTCTTGGAACACGTTAAACCCGGCAGTACGGTTTTTGACCTCGGATGCGGTTCCGGTATTTTGTCAATTCTATCCGCGAAACTCGGCGCCAAATTCACCAAAGGTGTTGATATTGATATGGTGGCGGTCGAAAATGCTCGTGAAAATATTGTAATAAACAACGTCGCCGATAAAATTGAAATTAAAGGCGGTTCGATTGAAAATGGACAACAAGATGCTCCATATGATATCGTTGTCGCCAATATAATTAAAACTACTATTTTAGAACTCTTTCCTAAGATATTCCAAACCGCCCGGGAAAATGGTATCGTCATATTATCGGGCCTTTTGGTCGAAGATCGCGAAGCGATAGAGAATATGCTGACTGAATATCGAATTGCAAAATATGAAATAAAACAGGACGGCCAATGGCTCGTGTTTACGGTTTATAAATAATGATTCCAATATTTTATACTGATCCCGAAAATATAATCGAAGAAGCGCTTTATATTGACGGCGCCGAGGGAAAACATCTTCGCGATGTCATGAGGCGGCAGAAAGGCGAATTGATTATCGTTGTCGACGGTCTCGGCAATGCCTATAAATGCGAAATCGAAAAAATTTCGAAAGACAAAATCAATTGCACCGTTATAACCAAAACCCGTCAATTTGGAGAGCCGCTTCATTTCGTTACTCTCGCCGCCGGATTATCCACCGGATATAAATTCGATGAGGTTATCATGCGGGCGACTGAATTGGGCGTATCTCGATTCCTTCCTCTGATTACTGAGAAATCGAAAATAAAAATTGATGATGAAAAGCGGGAAAAGAATAAACTTGCTCGATGGCAAAAAGTCGCCGTTGCCTCCATGAAGCAGACCCGCCGCTCGTTTCTCCCCGAAATCAGCCCGATTACCAATTTTGATAATATGCTGAAAAATCTCGAGGAATCGCATACGACCATTCTCTTTGACCCAACGTACGCTGATAAAAATCTGCAAAATATTAAGGTCGAAAACGAAAATAAGAAAATCAATATCATTATTGGTCCCGAATCCGGTTTCTCCAAAGAAGAAATCAATCTTGCCCGGGAACATGACTGTCAAATCGTCAAAATTGGCCCGAGAATATTAAGAACCGAAAACGCTTCTCCGGTGGCCATTGCCCTGATTATGAATATGCTGAGCGAACTCAGATAATTTTTCATTTGTCCGATAAAACCAATATGGATATTATTTTAATTCAGATTTATATTTTTGCTTTTGGAATGGCGATTGGTTCATTTTTAAATGTTCTGTTATACAGAATGCCGCGCCATCTCGGATTCAGTATAGGACGCTCCTTCTGCCCAAAATGCAAAACTCAAATTAAATTTTATGACAATATCCCTCTTATCAGTTATCTGATACTCGGCGGGAAATGCCGGGCTTGCAAGGCCAAAATCTCTATTCGCTATCCGTTGGTCGAACTTCTTAATGCCCTTATTTATCTTTTTCTCTTCTACACCTATTCCTTATCAGGGAATTTCTTTGTCTATGCCTTTATTTCTTCTATGCTAATTGTCATATTCTTTATTGACCTCGAGTTTCAAATTATTCCCGATCTTATCACTTTACCGGGTATGGTCATTGGTCTGGCGGTTTCCTTTCTTCCCGATGGCATAGGTATTGTCTCATCGTCAGTCGGCCTTTTAATTGGGGGCGGGGTGCTGTACCTGATTGCTATTTTTGGCGATTTGATTTTTAAAAAAGAAAGCATGGGCGGAGGAGATATTAAAATGGCCGCCATGCTTGGCGCTTTTCTTGGCTGGCAAAAAGTCGTTTTGATATTTTTTGGAGGGGCCGCTATTGGTCTTATTGTCTCGATTATTGCCATGATTGTTTCCTCAAAAATTCGCTCCACGCGGGTTATTCCATTCGGGCCGTTTTTGGCCGTAGCCGCCTTTTTATCCATGATCTATGGTGAAAAAATTATCAGTTTCTATATCAATAATTTCCTGCTTAACAGTTAAATTATCCGTAACTCTCTTAATCAATTTCTCATCTAACCGATAGTTAAAATAAGGTTATGAAAACGCACAAAAAAAGTTTCGGTCTCGATATACGCTTGGGTCTGGCGCTTATCGTATTGGTTTTATTGGTATTGCTTTTTGCCACTAATTATACCATTTACCGCGTTAAAAATACGATGAAATCAAAATTGACCGAAGAGCTTCATTCGGCCGCAATTGTGTCTTTCAACCGATTGGCCAATATTGATGAAGCGGTTTGGCCGGATTCGATTATCAATAATATCAAATACGATTTTGACCTCAAAAGCCTGGCCATTCTTCCGCTTGATTTTGCCCGCGCGACAACAATTCAAATGGATTATCCGCTTGATAAACAATTAATTTCCATAAGTGGCGGCCTTAAAGCGAATGAACTTAGACCGTTGTTAAAAAATGAATATATCTTCCGTCATAATCTCGGCGAGGAAACCGGACTTCTTCTTTATCCTGTCGAATTATCCGGCTCCAAATTTATTCTTGCTATGGAGAAAGAGAGTGCATTGCTGTCATCGGTGGAAAAGGCCGGTTCGCTTCTGGTCTATTGCGCCATTTTAGGAACTTTAATTATAATATATGCCTCGGTGAAATTTGCCCGCCGAGTTATATCCCCTTTTGAAAGTCTCAAAGAAAAAGCGGCCGCCTCCGGACATCTGTCAGATTATGCCAATGATGAGGTTGAACAACTGATAAATTCTTATGAGACAATTATTAATAATCTAAAAACCAATGAGCTGGAACTGGCCAAACTGAACAGTATTGTTTCAGAAAAGGCCGAACATCTCGAGGTCTATAATAACTATATTCTCAATTCGATTAATACCGGTATCATCACGCTTGATATTGAGCGGAAAATCTCGACTGTTAATCCGGCCGTCTATAAAATTTGCAAATTTGAGCAAATAAACAATGATGATAATTCTTATGCCAAAATTATGAGGCCGTATCCGGCGCTTCTGGATTTTGTCGATAAATTCTTCATTACCGAAGACCAAATCGAAAATGAAAAAATTGAAATAATTTCGGGAGACTCCGCCAAAATTATCTCGGCATCGATATCGCCCCTGTATGACAAGGACAACCGCAAAATTGGCTACCTTCTGATCTTGCTTGATCAAACCGATTTTATAAATCTGGAGCGGGAGCTGGAGATAAGGGAGAGGATGGCCGTTCTTGGCGAGATGTCCGGCGGATTGGCGCACCAGCTTCGCAATTCGATTGGCGGAATGATCGGTTTTGCCCGGCTTATCGAGAAGAAAAACAACAATGAGCAGGCCCGGAAAAATATAGCGGCTTTGCTCAAAGAGACCAGCGAGGCTGAAAACCTGGTTTCCCGCTTCCTCGATTTTGCCCGGCCATTGGAACCGCAAACTACCTCGATCAATATCCGCGATATGATAGATTATCTCATCGACTCGCTCTCCGGCCAATTTCCAAATATAGAGCTTCGCGCCGAATATGACGAAAACCTTAATGAAATTGAGGTTGACACGCTTCTGCTTAAACAGGCCTTGAGCAATCTTATAATAAATGGTATCAATTCCATAAAGCATGATCGGGGTCGCGTTACTGTGTCTTCGGATACGTCCGATGGCAACCTGCGTATAACGATTGCAGATAATGGTTCCGGAATTCCCGAAAAATATCGTGATAAGATATTCACGCCGTTCTTTTCCGGAAATCCCTCGGGAACCGGCCTCGGACTGCCTTTGGTTCGTAAAATTATTCTTCTTCATGATGGCCGCATAGAATTCGAATCCGACGAAAACGGCACCCGATTTATTATCACTCTGCCGGTTTTGAGCGCCCGTCAGAACCGGTCGCTTAAGCATTCAGTTTCGTCTCTCCCATAAATATGTTGCCTTTTGCGTATTATTCCATATATTCCAGCCTGTTAATTTTATGGAGGTTGTATGATTTCTGCTGGTGATTTGAGAAAAGGTAAAAAGTTGATGATAGAGGGAAGTCCCTATTTTGTCGTCGATTTTATGCATGTAAAAATGGGACGCGGCCGCCCCCATGTTAAGGCCAAAATGAAAAATATCTTGACCGGCCAGGTGATTGAAAAGTCTTTTTTAACCACAGAATCTTTTGACGAACCGGATCTAAGAACCGAAAAGATGCAGTTTTTGTATGCGCAGGGCAATGAATATGTCTTTATGCATTCCGAAACCTTTGAACAGGTTACAATTTTGGAAGAAGTCCTTGGCGATACCAGATGGTATTTGATTGAAAATGATGAATACGCCGTAGCCGTCTATGAAGGCAATCCGATCGGTCTGGAACTGCCGGCCTCGGTCGTTATGACCGTCACCGAATCGGATCCGGGCATCAAGGGTGATACTGTTTCCAATGTTATGAAACCGGCCAAAATCGAAACCGGCCTGTCGCTTAAAGTTCCGATGTTTGTCAAAGAGGGTGATAAGATCAAAATCGATACCCGTACCGGCGAATATATTGAACGTGCCAATTAATAAATCTGAAAAAATTCTCGGAATCGATGAATCCGGCAAGGGAGATTTTTTCGGCCCGCTTGTTATCGCCGGAGTTGTCGCCAACAACGAAGAGTGCATTCGTATAGAAGCCGAAGGCATTCGCGATTCCAAAAAAATCTCTGATAACGTCATTCTTAAATTAAGCGACTGGATCAAGAAGAATTTTGTGCATTCGATCGTCATCGTCGGGCCTGAAAAATATAATGAATTATACAGCAAAATCAGAAACCTCAATAAACTTCTGGCCTGGGGGCACAGCCGGGTCATTGAAAATATTGCCTCCGAAAATCAGATTGATCTTGCAATATCCGACAAATTCGGCAAAGATGAACTTATCAGGAACGCCCTGATGAAAAACGGCAAAGAGGTTAAGCTTAACCAGATGGTTAGGGGCGAGGCGATGATTCCGGTGGCGGCCGCTTCGATTGTCGCCCGAGCCGCTTTCGTCCAGCAAATGAAAAAAATGTCTGATCTGTACCAAATCGAATTCCTTAAGGGCGCTTCGGCCAAAGTCGATGAGACCGCCTATAAATTTGCAGTGCAGTATGGCAAGGAGGCGCTGGAAAAGGTTGCCAAACTTCATTTTAAAAATTATCAGAAAGCATTGTCAGGTAATTTCTCATTGTTCTAACATTTTACCGGGGCGCGTGGCAAAATCAGAAAATTCCGCATAAGCTTAATTCTTTCTTTTGTTTACAGTAAATTGGCTTTGTTTTCTCAAAAAATGTATATCGAATTATTCATCTTAAAATAAAAGAATATAAAGAACCGGCCCAAATGGGTTCGTTTTCTATCTTTTGCGTATTTCATCAGTCCTTTCCTCCATAATAAAATAATCGTGTAATTAATAAGGCATTTTAAATTAATATTGATTTGGTACAGAAATTGATCAAAAACAGTACGTTTGTTTTTGTTTTAGAAGCATTGGAAATAACCGTAAAATATAATTATGTATTATTTCCCCGAGATTAATAATCTACTAAAACGCAAATCTAAAGAGTAATTAAAAGTAATATTGCGGTTTTTTCAATGAGAGCTTTCATTTCCTGACTAATTCATTGACAGAAACGGCCATCATCAATATATTATTTACAGTACTTGATAATTTCAGCCGTTTGCTGTCGCAATTGTACTTTTCAGGACTGTTGTTACAATTTAATGACCGAATTTAATAATTTATTATGATTCTAAAAATATATACAAAATTGATTTCTGCACCTAAACCAATTTTATAACTTTAAAGGAGGAGTAATAGTATGGGCACTCCAAAATTCAGGACGATTTTTTGGACAATCGTATTTGCTTTAATTGCCGTTTTGGCGTTCGGGCAGGTACCCCAAACGGTCAATTATCAGGGAAATCTGGTTGACGATGTCGGAGATCCGATAACGGCAACGGTTCCAATGACATTTAATATATATGACACTCCGACCGCCGGAACCTTGATTTGGGGCGAGGAACATTTGCTGGTCGATGTGGTAGACGGCGGATTTTCCGTAATTCTCGGCTCCACTAATCCTCTGATAAACGAGGTTTTTCTCTCCAGTGAAAGATGGCTGGAGGTTGTTGTCAACGGTCAACCGATGGCCCCCCGCGTCAAGTTTACTTCGGTACCCTATTCGCAAAGAGTGGCAACCATTGAGGGTGCCGTCGGCGGAACCGTGACGGGGAGTTTTCAGGTTCTCCCGGAGAGGAAAGATGGTTTTCCCGATGAGGCCAAGCACAGCGGCACGCCGATTGTCGAAATCGGTACCGGATTTACGGTAAATACAAACGGATTACCCGGTTCCTTGCATCTTCTCGATGGAACCGCAATGCCGGTCATTGATCTTGACGGGCAGAGCGCTTCGATCGGCATCAATACAACCAACATTCAGGCTAACTTGGATGTTGAGGGTGATATTTATACGCTGGGCGGCGACGGGGATATTGACCTTAACGGAATCACCAATGTGATGGATTTGTCAATTTATATCGGCTATCTCTATTTGGGAGGAACTTTAACACATGAGCAATACGCCAATGGCGATATTGACGGCGATGGCCGGATTAATTCCGATGATATCGCCATGGTTATTAGAATGGTATATTTAATTGAAAGCAAGGCCCAGGCGATGAGGACTATTCATGCGTCCTATGGCGCCTCGCCCGACTCTAATTATCCCGATGCCTTTACCGTAAGGGGGAGTATCGGAATCGGAACCTATAATCCCGGAGAAAAATTACATGTTCTTTGGGACCCGAATGTTGATGCCGAACTGGGCCGGGGAACATCCAATACCAATATAACCTATATGGCGCTTCGCAACGCCAATGGGACAAAATGTTACATTTATCCGGATCCGACCGGAAATACCATAATAGTCTCCACCACTAAACCATAGGGGTGATGGCAAATGAAATACAAAACAACAAAATTTGCCGGATTATTATTGCTGTCGATGATTTTTGCCGCGATCATGATAGTCGGAGAGGCACGGGCGCAGGATATTCGCAAGCAGGTTATCTCGTCCGGCGGAGAAAATAATATGACCTCAGCCGGTTATGGCCTGAGTGTTACTGCTGGCCAGACTGCCACGGGAAGCAGTTATTCTTCCGATTACGGTTTGAGTCATGGTTATTGGGTCTATTTCGGAGAGGCCGGATGTTGTGATCTGGCCGGCGATGCAAATAATAACGGGGTTGTAAATATTCTCGATATTACCTTCTTAATTAATTACCTCTATAAAAGCGGCCCGGATCCGGCCTGCTTTGATAAAGGCGACGCCAATGGCAACGGCGTTATCAATATTCTGGATATAACCAGAATAATCGGTTTCCTGTATAAGGACGGCCCGGCACCCATTTGCGGGATATCTGGCGCCAAGTAATCAATATATTGGGAGCCGGAATTACCGGCTCCCGACTTTTCACTCTTTTTCCTCTTTACGCGACTGGTAATAATCTTTATTTTAAACAGATGAACGATAATCTTTTCAACAATAACCGCTCGGGGTCATCGGAGATACTCTTAGACACCATCAATTATACCTATGAGTATTTCCTCGCCCACGGTTACGAGCCGGAGTTTATTCAATATCAGCTTGAATATCTGGGCAAAATCCAAATGCGATTCAAAGAGATGGCGCTGGTTTATAACGGCGTGGAAAAACTCAAAGCGATTACGGCCAAGGGCGGTCACATAACCGGCGAAATAAGGAAAATGCGCGACGATATTAATTCAATTGATACCAGGATAATTGCTAACTGCGCCCGGTTATTCGAGAGGAAAATCTCATTGACAACTTTTTCCAATTCGGGATTAGTAAAAAAAGTGGTTCACCATTATCGAGATAAAATCGAACGTATCTATTTGTCGGAATCTCGCCCGGTCAACGAGGGGAGAGTGATGGCTCAGTTTTTTGCCGAACTGGGAATTGAGGTTGTTTTTGTGATCGATATGTCTCTTTTCGGGCAACTTTGCCAATCAAGCCTTTTACTCCTTGGTGCCGATTCGATCGGGCCGAACTTCTTCGTTAACAAAATCGGAACCAAAGCGTTGGCTCTATCCGCCCGCGAATATAAAGTGAAAACGGTTGTGGTTCATGAATCATTAAAGATAACTCCGTCTGATTCTTTGGCAGAAAACATGGCCAATCGAGACAAATCAGAAATCTGGCCGGATGTGCCTGAAAATATCACGATTATTAATAAGTATTTCGAATTAATTCCCAATCGTCTGATTGACGAATTTATCACCGATTAATTTCAATTATAATTTGAAGCCGCAATCGCTTACCCGGCTAAACCCGCACCCCGATTTTGCCGACAAATAACTAATAGGAAAATTGTAAAAAAATTTAAGAATCGGGGGACTAAATGATGTCTCAATTTATTTTGGATTTATTCTTTGTCTTAATTTTTGTCATGTTTCTTACCATGCTATTTAAAATCAAAGAAAAGACTTTTGCCGATAATAAAGATAGCTACCGTTATACGGTATCCGGAATATTGATACTTCTGACTGCCTCGCTGATTCGTCTGGCCAATCATCAGAATATGTTTGACTCTGTCCCGATTTTATCCGAGGATGTTTATCGTAATTTGGCCGAGGCGATAACGATAATCGCCGGAGTGGCGCTTATGATTGCCGGAGTCTCAATCTGGTTGCCGGGAAGAAAAAAGATTGTCAAAGATGATAGTGCCAATCATAGCAAAATTAGCGCTTTGCGGAATATTGAGAAAGCGATTCATGCCACGGATAATATAGAACTTCTGTTTGAAAATGTCGCTCAGGAAATCTGCCGGACCTTTGGGTTTATATCTTCAGCCATCTTTCGTTACAGCAGTCGGAAAAACCTGATGCTGTGCTCAAATATTTATAATTTCAGCCTCGATTCAATCCAGATGCTAAACGGTTACCGCTTGTCGGTCAGTGCCGGCTCGGATTGCCACGCCAAAATCGCCGCTGATCTCAGTTCCGATTATTATATGAAACTGGAGTCGGGCAGCAATCGTTTCGGCTCGATCCATTTTTGGCTGGAAAAGAACGCAAAATTGACCAATGAGGATATTGGGTCAATCAAGGATATCGCCAATATTTTTTCTAAACGTCTGGACGCTCTGGTGAATATTAATAAGCTTAAATTTTACGAGGATAATGCCAGATACCTGGCTCGAATAAAAGAGATTGGTTTCGAAAAAATATCCATAGATAAAAGTTTTGCAAATCTGCATGGCCTGTTTAAAAGCGTGACCGGTGCGGAATATATTTCACTGGCTATTATGGATAAGAATCAAAATAATTTTAAAAGGTTCACGTCGGGAATTGATAAAAAAATGCTGCTTGAGGATGGCACCCGTTTGCCGATTAAGGGAACCCAAATCGAAACAGTTTTGAACAGCCAGAAGGCGGTGTTTATCGATGACGTTACTCCGCTGGCAAATCCGCATGTGGAGGCGCTCTTTTTAAATTGTAACCAACGCAGTTTGATGGCTATTCCAATTGTCAATTCAGGGCGGGTAATCGGGGTGATGACCCTCGGTCACAGCCAGGTTGGTCATTTTAAACGATTGGATCTCAAGCGCTGTCAATTGATGGCCGCCGCTATGGCGCCGATGCTCGAAATTGAAATCACGCGCCAGCTTTTGGCCGAACGGGACCGTTACTTGAGCGCCATTGTTTCTTTCGATGGCATTGTCGAAAAATGTTCGACCATCAATGAGATTCTCAAATACGGTTCACAGACGATATTGGATAATATTCGGACCTCAATGGTCAGAATCAGCCTGTTGAATAAAGAGCGCACGGAACTTCAAACGCATGCTCTGCAGACTATTCGGCCATTGGGCAATATTCATTCCGAAGCGGTGGCTATCTCAAAAGAATTGACGCCCTGGCACAATATGGCCATTAAGGAACATCGCCTGATGTTGATCAATCGCATGAATAACAAGACCGCCATTGAAAAAATGGAAGCAGAGTCGCTTCTTTTTGAAAATGTTCAGTCGGCCCTAATTCTTCCAATATTAAGTAATGGTATTGTGGTCGGGATTATTACAATGGGCGAGATGCGCGAGTGGAACCGTTTTTCATTCGAGGCGCCGGCAATAATGTTCTGCCGCGAGATTGCTTCCAAAATCGGCAACGCCATAAAGAATTATCAGCTCAGCCAAAATCTGATAAATATTAACACCGAAACAAAAACAGTTTTGGCTTCTCAGTCAGATCGGATGAGTATTGTCAATGATCTCAAATCTCCGGTGACAAGTTTGCGCGGCTCGCTGGATCTTCTTAAAATGAAAGAATTTGGCGGATCGAAAATTTCACGGCGGGTATTGGAGTCGCTGGAAGAATCGACCGAAAAGATAATTTCCTTGATTTCCGAATAGGCTCGGTATAAAACGGGCTGCTGGGCGGCGATAATCATATAAGTCCTGAGATTGTCGATCTTTTGCGTATTGATTGGCTCCTGCAAGTCTAAATATCCCAATTAAGTAGGGGGGTGGCATCATATTGTTGAAAAAATATGCATTTTTTCTAAAAGAACGCTTGACATACAAAATTAAAGTATTATTATCGTATGCCGATAACGAATAGGCTTAATTATATGTCTTTTAAAGATAGGATGTGGAAACGATAAGGCGACGGTTAGTTTGAATCGAAATGAACTGAAACTGAGACGGATTAAAAAAAATAGATTAATTTAAAAAATTAGCTTGACAGGATGACACGAAGGTGTTATAATCGGTGTCTGCCTGAGTGAATTTCGGGCAGGTTTTTTTTCGGAGTTCTTTGACAACTAAATAGTAAGTCACGACGCAGAAGATGATATCTTCTGTTAATAGTGCGGGTCAAGTATGTCGCTGACATAGCTTGACCGTCAATAAATTCGAAATTAATTCGAACAGCATTTAAGTGTTCTTAAGGGAACAACTTTCAAATCGAAATATTTATATTTTGATATTTACGGAGAGTTTGATCCTGGCTCAGAACGAACGCTGGCGGCGTGCTTAATACATGCAAGTCGTACGAGAAAGTTTGACTTCGGTTGAACGAGTAAAGTGGCGAACGGGTGAGTAACACGTGGGCAATCTGCCCTTAAGTTTGGGATAAGCCTTCGAAAGGAGGTCTAATACCGGATAATATCTCTGAATGGCATCTTTTTGAGATCAAAGGCGGAGCAATCTGCCGCTTGAGGATGAGCCCGCGCTCCATTAGCTAGTTGGCGAGGTAACGGCTCACCAAGGCTACGATGGATAGCCGGCCTGAGAGGGTGAACGGCCACACTGGGACTGAGATACGGCCCAGACTCCTACGGGAGGCAGCAGTAGGGAATATTGCGCAATGGACGAAAGTCTGACGCAGCAACGCCGCGTGGATGATGAAGCATTTCGGTGTGTAAAATCCTGTCAGTGGGGACGAACCGGCCAGGTAGTAACTGCCCTGGTCCTGACGGTACCCGCAGAGGAAGTTCCGGCTAACTCCGTGCCAGCAGCCGCGGTAATACGGGGGGAACAAGCGTTGTTCGGATTTACTGGGCGTAAAGGGCGTGTAGGCGGACTAGCAAGTCAGAGGTGAAAACCGCAGGCTCAACCTGCGGCCTGCCCTTGAAACTGTTGGTCTTGAGTACGGGAGAGGAAAGCGGAATTCCAGGTGTAGCGGTGACATGCGTAGATATCTGGAAGAACATCGGTGGCGAAGGCGGCTTTCTGGACCGATACTGACGCTGAGGC
>JBDRRI010000282.1:0-2367 GCA_043825815.1 Candidatus Zixiibacteriota bacterium | reverse complement strand
CGACGACCGGCGCAACCAGCATGTGCGAACCCAACATATATTCAGTTGATTGGGCACAAGCTCTTTCATCATTGGGAAATTCCAGTGCCAACGGACGCATCAGCGGTAAGCCTGTCTTTGCGCTATTGTTAGCCTCGGAGTAAAGATAGGGTAATATATTCATACGTATATTAGCAAATTTACGAAATATATCGATACAGCTACTGTCTTCCGTTATTTCGGCCATATTCCAAGGCGTTCGGGCGCGGCTGGGTACCGGATCACCACTATTTTCCGAATGCAACTGCATAATGGACGAAAATGCGGTCGCCGCAACACTGCGTTTATAGAGTTCTGCCGAAGGCATTTGATCGCTCCCGAAACCCGCCATATCCCAGGCTACAAACGGAATTCCTGAAATACCTGCCGAAAGAGCAGATCGGATAGCAGCCCGAAATTCGCCAAATGTTGAGCGCTGATCCCCGTTCCAGGTCAGCGGATGCTGTGCCGCTCTTGCACCACCTGCCCTTCCGAAAACAATTCCGTCATGCTTCAAAGTCCCTATATAGTCATAATAAGCTTGATTGTAAACATCGGGATAAGCGTTGTGCATCTCGGTACCTCGTCGACCGTCATAAAATCGGAGCCCGCTACCATAGGCAAATTCTCCGCCGTCGGTTTTGATTCCATCAATGCCGAGTTCCGTAATCAGATAATTGCGTTTCGAAAACCACCATTCACAAGCCTCTGGATTAGTGAAGTCAAACAACAAACTATTACCAAACCAAGCCGGGGGCATACGATATGGTTCACCGTCTTCGCGCTTTACGACATAGCCCTGCTGAATCGCATAGGCCTCATCTCGATCGCGCTGACGGCTCTCCATTTGACTGGATTTGAGAACCGGAATATTCCAGAGTAAAATCTTCATATTGCGTTCGTGGATGTTTTGGACCAAACCGATCGGATCCGGCCAGCGTCCGGTAAAATGAAAATCCTTCAGCGAATAGGCTTCGGATGCGGGTTTTTCTTCATACCGGGCATCATTAAAGATATAAAAGGTCTCTTCATCACTCCAGGCCTCGATGACGATGACGGAGATCGGAATGCCTAATTCTTCCGCCATGAATAATTGTGCTTCGATTTCGGATTGTCGATTCCATTCATTGGCTGAAATCCAGAGTCCGAATGCCCATACCGGCGGCAGTTGCGGCTTACCGATCACTTCGCTAAAGGAAGAAACAATCTCTTTGGGGTAATTACCCGCAAAAATGAAATATTCAAACAATGGTCCGGTTTTTTTACGTACATCCGTCAGGATCGTGCAACGGTCAACCCAGTCGCTCGCCAAGCGAAACTGCGAATAGGCGGTCGAATTCAGGTAAAAACCGTAGCCGCCGCTGTTCAAATAGAATGGAACCGGGATATAGGTCTTCTCTTCCTGTACCGCGGGCGTATTGGTACAATGGATATCAACATTGTCTCCGCGCTTATCCAGATGATTATAACGCATACCAAATCCGTAAAACGCCTCCGACGGTTTCGTATAGAGATTTTCCTGTACATTGAGGATCTCACCATTCCCGTTTTTCAGAAAAGCCAGGCTGCCGTGTCCATTGAAGTCGTAATTTTTCACGATCTTCTCGTGATCTCCCAAACGATGTAGTTCCCAGGAAAAGGGGGATTTTGCAATTTTCAACAGGAGTTTTGATGTTCTAATTTCGACAAAATATTTATCTTCACGCATTGTAAACGGAACAATTCCATCCAGATCGACTTTCCGGTCTTTTTCGAGTGACACGTTCATACGCAAATAATCCTCGCCGGGAAACGAAAAATGAATTTCAGGATGAATCGTATCATCTTCACAATCACATTCAAAAATCAGCACATTCCTATCTTGGTGCAATTCTCGCACATCTGTGACATACACCCACTTAGCAATTTGGAATTCAAACGGACCAATTTTATCGGATTCTTTTCCTTGGCTTGAATAAATGATATAGTCGATTTGGTCATCGAAAGAGAATGGGCCCATCTGAGCCTCCCAATAGCAATCACCCTCATGTAGAGCAACAAACTGACCTTTTATCGGGGGCTGCTCACTCCAATTTTTATGCCATTCAACTTTCGTTTCCACATCTTCAGCCAAACCAACCGTACGAAAACCAATTCGAACCGTATCCCCTACTTGCGGATAATGTGGTTTCAATTCCATTGAATAGGGGGGAATCGCCAGTTCGCGTTCGGCATATAAATTTTCGTAACCCAGCAAACTGTGTGTAATCTGGGGCGCCGAAAAAGCGAAACAGTTCAACACGAAAAAACAGATTGAGATCAACAATTGCCATAGTTTAGACATAGAAATAAATTCCTTTCTCTTAGTCT
>JBDRRI010000281.1:0-3120 GCA_043825815.1 Candidatus Zixiibacteriota bacterium | reverse complement strand
AATCATGTAAGGATCCCCTATTAGCGACAATGTTTTCCATGACCATCTGGGCAATCTAAAATTCTTAAAACCTCTTACTCCCCAACCAATAGGATAGGACGACGCAGCCAATGCGCTAGAATACAAATATGATTCACTTATTTTTACACCGGATTTTGATATTTCAAATGGGCCTAAATCAAACTGGGTTTTCCCATTTAATCTATTATTTATACCACTGGCAATTCCTTGGGCCGTCAAATTTCTAACTACATCAGCTGCACCTTGTTTCACATCCTTTCCTCCTGTTGACAAACCAAAGACTCTACTTGAAGACAATAGGCCTCTAACTGCTCCCTTCCCAAAATCAGAATAAAAATTATCCATGTTACCGCTTTTCAGGGTTCCGCCTATGGACTGAGTTAATCCCGACTGAATTATAAAATCCAATCCACTTACTGAAATTCCACCGGCATTTACCAAAGAGGAAGCTATTAAGGCACCGGTAGCAACACCATTGAAGAAACCATCCATGATCTCAAAATACCCGCCTTCATGTACCCCCTGAATACCTCCATATATACCCAAACCAAATATAAGTGCTGGAATAAACCAAAAATTACCGCCAGGATCAACGCCCATAATTGGGTTATTTCCTAGATACATGAATCCGCTTGCCGCTTGGGCGGCTTTGTCGGCCGTAATGAATTGTCCGGTTTCATGATCATAATACCGGGCGCCAAAATAGTAAAAATCGAAATCATGATGATTGTCGCGTTCCTTACCGGAATAGGTCATCGGTTCCGAATATGATGCCCAACCTTCTAAAACCGAGCCATACGGATGGTAGTTCATATATTGGCAAACAGTACCTTCTTCGTTTAACATAAGGCGCATATTACCCAAATAATCATTGACGAAATAATACAGGTAATCATCGTCATTGTTGGAATAAACAGCGGTCAAACCACTTGGAGAGTTGACGTATATCTGTTTACAATTATCCGCTCCATCAAATATGGCCAATAATGTGCCATCATTATCATATAAATAATGCTGTTCCGTATGGGTCCATTGATAACACTCATCCTCTGGTTCGCTACTCATCATTGTCATCATTCCCAGAGGTTCGCCGGGATCCCCACCGATCGGCGGATCGCATATTACTTGATAATAATAATCAAATCGTTTTTTAATCCTCATAGCGGTTTCATCATATGCAAAGCTAAGAGTGGGATGCCCCTCGCCTGACGCTGTCTCTGAAAGTTTCACATAGGTCAACATATTACGGTAATCATAATTCATGATCTCCATTCCGCGGGAAGTGTCGGCGATAAGATTCCCTAAAACATCATAATACATGGTATCAAATATACTTTGACCGTCAAACCATTTTAGCCTTGAATAAGAAGTGTCCGAATCATAATAAAAATCTTTTGTCGAAGTACCATTAATGATTTCCTTAATTCGATTGCCAATTCCATTATATTCATATTCTCTATCATAAGTGGTCGTATTGGCATGATCGGCCTTGGTTAATTGACTTAATTTATCGTAGTCATAATTATATATGTGTTTCTTAGTATTGGAAGACATCGAATTTACACTGGCCATAGAAGAAATTCTACCGTTAAAATATCCATCCAGTGACTCACCTTCATAGGATATTGACATGGCAAAATGAGAACTATCTTCCCCACTTCCGGTTAAGGCAGCGACAACTTCACTCGTATCATTGATAGCAATCAATGCCCCACGGGTATCATATCTATAGTTAAGAAATTGGGCAGTATCTCCGGTACTTTTTATACCCAAAATCGCCTGCGTCATATTATCGGCATCATAATAATAAGTAATATATGCAATATTTATTAAGGGCACTCCATCGATTTCGGCATTATTTATTGATTTTAAATTGCCCGATTTATTATAAATATATTTAAATGCCCTGGCATTAGCGGTTGTCTCAAGAGGATAAACTGCCAATTTGACAATATCGCCGGACAAGGAATCATAATAATGAACAATTGATTTCGTATCACGGCCATTCAGCAATTGAACAACCGTAGAATCTTTATATTCATCGGGGAAATAGTAAAATTGGCGGTAATAAGAGGAATCGGCATTTTCAATTCTGACAAGACTACCGGGAGATAAAATAGTATCGCTTCCGTTGCAGTAATAATCGTAATACCATCTATAACCGATATCAATCAAATTGACATTCGTGGGGAATGATTGGGTAAAGGCTGAATCTTCATCAAAGTAAACATTAGCCGAATCCATGATTCCTTCTTCGATTTTCCTCCCCAAATTATCATACTTGAAATAAACGAAGTTGTTTTCCGACAAACGCTTATCGTTTTGCATAAACCGTAAATTACCCTTTTTGTCGTAAATCATCCGAATCTTGCCATAATCGAAACGCCAAGTGCTATCTTGCTGTCCGAGATCATTTAGCCATGCTTTTCGAAGTGGTATATCATCGGTACTTGTTCCTCCGGTATCTATTCTTATTTCGGAGAATTGTGCCAAAGCATCTTTATAAGAAGTTATTATAATTGAATCTTCACTCGCGCCTCTGTCTATATAAGAAACACTTGAACTATATTTGCCTCGATGATGCGACTTCGTAATTGAGTACAGACTGTCGGGATCTGAATTTTCCTTGATTATTAATGTGTCATTTCCACTAATCAATACATAATCATCAAATTTGGTTGTTCTGCCCGAATCCAGACAATATATAGGTCCCGGTAGACCCGTTTCCAATACTTTTGATTCAATATCGGTTGAGTATTTGGCAGCGCTATATGGAAGGCTGTCGAGATCTATATCATTGGTACCATTATAGTAATAGTTTATCTCCTCGATAACACTATCCATAACCGAATAATCCATCAATCCTTGACTTCCTACCAAATCTATGTAAGGTTTGTAAGATTTTGTGGCTTGTCCTCGAGCATTGTATTCGGTCACTCCTGAAACATATGTTTTTTCTTGGCCATTGTATTCCACGATCCCTCGCGTCTGTATTTCCCTTCCCAATCCGTCGTAATATTTTACTGATAACGACGAATCACCACTTGCGAAATAGGAGATGGTCTTAATATAATTGGGATCATCAGGATCATATTCACC
>JBDRRI010000280.1:0-16782 GCA_043825815.1 Candidatus Zixiibacteriota bacterium | reverse complement strand
AATGATTGAAGAGGCGGTCAAACTGGGCGCCAATGCGGTAGTAAATGTCAGATTTTCAACCTCGCAAATTATGAAGGCGGCGGCGGAACTTCTTGCTTATGGAACAGCGGTAATAATGGAAGATGAAAAGTAAAGGAAGATCATTATGAATTATGAAATCAAAAAAAGAGACATGCTCATTCAGGTTATACTGATGATTGTCACGCTCGGCATTTACTCTATCTATTGGTTTTTTCAAACAGCCAGAGAGATGAAATTCTACACCAAAAGTTTTGATGTTGAGCCGGCTCTGCTGACCATTCTTATGTTTGTTCCCTTCGCTAATATCTATTCAATGTACAAATACAGCGAGCTGTACGAGAAAACCGCCAGAGACCATATGAGCAAATGGATAATATTTATTCTCTGGATGGTCTTCTCCCCCGCGGTCTGGTTTATCGTCCAATCCGAACTAAACGGTTTGTCGGGTTTGCATCAATCTGAAGTCGTAGCGGGGTAACCAAAGAATATGTCAGACACAAAAAACATCATCTGGGAGAATATCAAGGCAATTCTGTGGGCGGGGCTATTCGCTCTGATTATAAAAACCTCGGTGGCCGAGACCTATAAGGTCCCGACCGGCTCGATGGAAGATACCATTCTGGCCGGTGATTTTCTGATTGCCAATAAATTTATTTTCGGCGCCCAAATACCGTTGACCAATTATCATTTGCCGGCCATTCGGGATATCAGACAGGGCGATGTTATTGTTTTTAGATTTCCCCTCGCTCCCGATACCAGCTATGTCAAGCGATGTGTCGCACTGCCCGGGCAGGTGGTCGAGGTCAAAGATAAGGAGCTGTTTGTCGATGGCATCAGGTTCCCCGATCCGCCTCACTCAAGATTCACCGCCAATACAATCCCGCGTCCGTCGAGCGGCGAAAACAGCCGCGATAATTGGGGGCCGTACCGAGTTCCGCCCGATCATTATTTTATGATGGGTGATAATCGCGACAACTCTTATGATTCCCGTTACTGGGGACCGGTGCAGAGGGATTTAATTCAGGGCTCGGCGATGATAATTCACTGGTCGTGGGAAGATGATCCGAATGAACCGGAGGTGACCATAACCGATCCGCTTTCACCGCCCAAACTGTTTCTATATAACGCGGTTCATTTCTTCGAACGAGTCCGCTGGAGCCGATTATTGAATATTATTAACTAAAGATTGTGCCAAGATTGCAACCCGATCGACCATTTTGCCGTATAATTAGTTAAATTGTAAAGAAAGAAAACAGTATGAAAACAGCCGTTATTCTAATATTAACCGGAATCCTTCTGGCCACCATCGGTTGGGAATTCCTGGGACTCATTGTTGGTCTGATTGGCGGATTTATCGGCGTTGTGGTCGGAATTCTTGGGGCCGTTTTCGGTATTGTCATCGTTATCGGAGCCATATTATTGCCATTGGCGATAATTGGAATTATCATTTTTGGCCTATTCAGCGTAATTAAGGCCGTTCTCTGCTAATCACGGCGGTAACAACCGATTAGTTATGACAGATCAGGCAATTATAAAAATAGAAAATATCTCAAAAATTTTCCGCCGGGGTCTGGCCGGAAAAGATATTAAGGCTCTGGTCAATGTCAGCCTCGATATATTTTCCGGCGATATTTTCGGACTATTAGGACCCAACGGCGCCGGAAAAACCACTCTCGTTAAAATCCTTCTCGGCGCTCTCTCCTCCAGTTCCGGCCATGCCTTTATAAATAATTATGGCGTTTCCGATGCCCGTGCGCGCGAACGCATCGGATTTCTTCCGGAAAATCACAGATTTCCCGAATATCAGACCGGCCGTCAGATGCTTCAATTTTACGGCGGTCTGGCCGGTCTTGGTGCAAGTGAAATTAAGACCCGGGCAACCGAGGTTTTAAAGCTGGTTGATATGGAAAAGTGGGGCGATACTCGCATCAAGAAATATTCCAAAGGAATGATGCAACGGCTCGGCCTGGCGCAGGCCTTATTAAATGATCCGGAAATTATTTTTCTCGATGAACCGACCGACGGGGTCGATCCGATTGGACGACGGGAGATCCGCGATGTTCTCAAAGAACTAAAAAGCCGCGGTAAAACCATTTTTCTTAATTCGCATCTATTGGCCGAGGTTGAATCTATCTGCGATAAAGTCGCTATTTTAAATTTTGGGCGATTAATCAAAGTGGGGCCGGTCGAGGGTTTGACGACTATCAAACCGACCTATAATCTGACCTGTCTCGATCTCACCGATGAAAACAAAACCATTATTCAAAATGAATTTGGTTCGGCAATAATCAAAGATAATAATATTGAGATATCGTTCAAACGGGAAGAACAAATAAACGAACTGATCGATCTTCTGCGCGATAATGCTATCAGCATAAAGGCGATTATCCCAGTCAAAATCAGCCTCGAGGACAGCTTCATGCAACTTATCAAAGACGCCAAAACGGAGGCGGCGAATGAATAAGTTTAAAGCAATCTTAATCGATTCGTTCTGGGAAATCCGCGCCGGCAAGATGCTCTATATCTATGCCGCCGTGACTTTGTTCACCGCCCTTATCATGGCCATTATACCGGAAATACAGGTGGGAGGAGAAGATATTCTTAACAGCGGTATAATCGGCGACAGCCTTATCGGCGGAGTTGCCGGGATGTTTTATGACAAATTTATCGGTTTTATGATTTTCCTCATCTACCTTGGCACCACCTGGCTGATCCCCTCATTTTTGAAAAAGGGCCGGGTTGAATTGGCTCTATCAAAACCGATCGGCCGTATTAATCTCCTGTCGATGAAATTCTTCTCATTGTATCTGCTATCAATCCTGATTTTAACCCTGGTGTCGCTTGTTGTCTGGGCCGTCCTGTCAATGAGATTGGACAGTTTTACAGCCGGTATATTCCCGAGCTTGCTCGCCGCCTATGCGGAATTCTTTGTCATCTTCGCCATTATTTTCGCTTTCGGAGTCATCACCCGCTCCGGAGCTTTTGCGCTGATGTCATATTTCATATTAAAAATAGTAACCGGTCTTCTCGCCGCCCGCGAGATAGCTTTTGAGGCTATCGGTAAAAGCGTCCTAACCACAATTCTCGACACCCTCTATCACATCCTACCCAAATTTATCGATATGAACGAAAGTCTGATGTTGTATATCGCGGGCGACCCTAATGTCGATTATTATCCAATCTGGTCGACAATTTTATTCGCGGTACTTATCTACGCCATCACTGTCTGGGTCTTCCAGAAGCGCGATTATTAGTCAAACCAGCGGAAGTCATCGACGATCGCCCAATACTCGGCAAACTACAATTCAGGTAAATATAATCTACCGCCGAAACAAGGGTTTCCATTAATCGTATTATAATTAAATTTAAAATAGAGGTGACGTAATTCGAAATACCCCAATAGGAGAGGGATACTATGAAAAATATATTAATTATTTTCGGATTAATACTGAGCTTATCCAGCAATTCATTCAGTCAAACAAGTACAAGCCAATTTTCCACTTTTACCGACCCTCGCGATAATAATATCTATAAAAGTGTTCAAATCGGTGATAAGATATGGATGGCCGAAAACCTTCGATATGCGACCAATTCCGGCTCCTGGTGCTGGAAGAACGAAGAAGATAGCTGCATTACTCGCGGACGGTTGTATAACTGGGAAACAGCCATGCAATCGACACCTCCCGGCTGGCATATTCCGACCGACGCAGAATGGAAAGAATTGGAGACTACTCTCGGCCTGACAGTCGCACAAGCGGACATGGAAGGATTCAGATGGGACAAAGACAGTACCATTGCCGGCAAGATGAAATTGACTGGCGCCTGGACCGAAAAATATAACGGGAAAAAGATATCGATAACAAATGAATCTGGATTTTGCGCCGTGATAACCGGTTTCTATGTCGATAATACATTCACGCACGATGGTTATACTGCCTGGTGGACCAGTACTGCGGTTGACTCCAGCGCCTGGATCCGTCATATAGGTTTCTTTGATAATTCTATCGGACGCGTATTAAACAAAAAGATTTTCGCCTTTCCGGTTCGATGCATTAAAGATAAATAATAGGTTTGTATTCCAAATGAAGTCCGCCGGAGTGGAACAAACAAGAATTCCTATATTATAAAAGTATTATATTGACTTCTGCCTCGCATCAAATTTGATTATCATTAACCATAAAAATGATAAAAGAATGAAATCAAAACCTGTTAAAATACTCGTTCGAATCATTATTCTTATTACTGCTATCTATGCAATTCTGTTAATCCCTGATTCCGCTATCAGTCCGCCAATTTCCGAAAATAAAACTCCCTTCGCTTGGAACGCTGACCAATATTGGGATGAGCTCGAATCAGAATTTGCTAATGCAAAACAGCTTGATTGTGATAGCCTAAACAATTCAATTAATTTGGGGCTCGCTGATTTTAACTCGATGATTGAGGAATCAAGGTATCGACCGTTGAACTCTAACTCATCGATCTATCATCTCATTGAAAAGCAAATATTCAAACTAAGCGTTATAATAGGAGCCTGTCCTGAACGTCTTGAAGAATTTATTAATCTATTTTTATTCCTTCGAACTACAATTAAAGGTCATTCAATAATGTGGAATATGAAAGAGCAAAGTTTACGAGATGATCTCTATCGTTTATTATACGGCGGGCGTACCGCCATCGAAGAGGTCATCCTTCAAGCGCCCAACACCAATCTTCGGACGCTGTTTATCGAAAATGAGGAACCTTCGGCGACACCATCGGCTGAAATGCTCGGAGTTAGAATTCATAGCGGCGATATCTTGGTTTCACGCGGCGGCGCTCCTACTTCGGCTCTGATTGCCCGGGGCAATGATTATCCGGGTAACTTCTCCCATATTGCTATAGTGCATGTCGATGAAAAGAGCCACGAAGTTTCGATAATCGAATCGCATATAGAAATTGGCGTGGCAATTGCCGATATCGAAAAATATTTCAATGACAAGAAACTGCGGGTGATGATTCTCCGGCCCCGGTCCGACCTTCCGGAAATCCAAGCCGATCCGACGCTCCCCCATAAAGCGGCGAGTTACGCTCTTGATCGCGCCAAAAATGAACATATCGCCTATGATTTCGCAATGGATATCAATGACAGTCATAAACTGTTCTGTTCGGAGGTTGCCTCCGATGCCTACGCGAAGTACGGTCTGAATCTATGGTCAAGTCTATCGCATATATCGAGCGCCGGTGTCAGAAACTGGCTGTCGAATTTTGGCGTGAGAAATTTCGTTACACAGGAACCATCCGATTTAGAATATGACCCTCAAGTTACCGTCGTGGCCGAATGGCGCGATTATGAAACGCTTTATAAAGACCATCTCGATAATGCCGTTGTCGATATCATGCTCGAATCGGCCGATAATGGCGAGGAAATGGACTATAATATCTGGATGCTTCCGATCGCGCGCATTTATAAAGCGTATAGCTGGATATTGAACAGATTCAACGAGGCGGGACCGATTCCGGAGGGGATGTCCGCAACTTCAGCATTAAAAAACGAATGGTTCTCGGCCCGGCATGATGCTACCGTTGAAAAATTAAGGATCGAGGCCAACCGGTTCTATCAGCTTAATGGCTACGTTCCTCCGTACTGGGAATTGATCAAATTGGCACGTCGCGCCTACAATCAATAACTTTGCTCATTTATAACCGTCTTGCCCTTAAATATCCGATAAACGAAAAAGGTATAGACAAGTACAATTGGCATTCCAATTAACGCAATATAGAGCATCGTTTCCAACGTTCTCGGTGTTGATGACGCATTATAAATAGTCAGGCTGTATGCCAAATCAATACTCGAGGGCACCATTCTCGGAAACATATTAACCGCCGTCATTCCGATTATCGTTAGTATTACCGCCGAAGATCCCAAAAACGAAATGAAATATTTTTTCGCTTTGAGCATAACCGGAATTACCGCAATCGCAACGAGTAAAACAATGAAGAACACCCAGAAAAGAATATTCCCGAACATATTGTCAAACAGATAACCGGCCTCAAAAAATGAATATATCGTCGCCAGAAAATAAAGAACCACAAATGCAATCCAGCCTCCGGTCGCCCATTGCGTCATTCTGGCCCGCAATTCGCCGTCGGTCTTAAGCGTCATATAGATAGCGCCGTGCATGACAAACATCACCAGTGTTACCACTCCGATCAGAATCGAATACGGATTAAGTAACCCCAAAAATGTCCCGAGGTAGGCTCCGTTGCCGTCAATCGGAACCCCGCGCATAATATTGCCGACGGCGACACCGAATAGCACTGCCGGAAGAAGACTCCCCAGACCGAACGACCAATCCCATATTTTGCGCCATTTGTCCGAATCAACTTTATTCCGAAATTCAAAAGATACTGCCCGCGCAATCAAAGCAGTCAGGACCAGCATCAGCGCGAGATAAAAGCCGCTGAAAACCGTGGCGTAGACAATCGGAAAGGCGGCAAACAGAGCCCCGCCGGCTGTCAATAACCAGACTTCGTTGCCATCCCAGACCGGGCCGATAGAATTCATATGGATTCTTTTCTCTTGATTGCCTCGGGCAAACAAGCTTAACACTCCGACCCCGAAATCAAAACCATCCAGAATCGCATAGCCGATAATCAGAACGGCATACAAAATAAACCAGGTAATATTCAGATCGATCATTTTGCCACCTCCGTCTTTTCCATCGGATCGGCCCCATGCTTAACCTCGCGGGCGAAAATATAAATGTATAAGGCCCCCAGTAGAAGATATATCACACCAAAGAGAACGATTGAAAAGAGTATCTCTCCCGCCGATACATTCAACGAAATTGCATCGGCTGTCTTAAGCACTTTGTACACCGCCCACGGTTGCCGTCCCACCTCGGCGGTTATCCATCCCAGCTGGCAGGCTATAACCGGTAATGGCATCGCATATAAAAGCAGTTTCAAATACCATCTGGTTTCATAAATCTTTTTCTTGTAAAGCAACCAGACGCCCAGTGCCGTCAAACCGATAAAAAGCATCCCCAGCAAAACCATATTATGAAATGATACAAAAGTCAAAAATATCGGCGGAATTTCCTCGGGTGAAAAATCATTGACACCCTGTATATAAGCCTCGGTATCGCCGTAAATCATCCAGCTTAGCAAACCGGGAATTTCAATCGGTAAATAGATATGCGGCGGTTTTCCCGATGGCACCCCGAACGGCAACATCGGCGCCTTCGTTTGTCCGTCGATTATTCCCTCCAAAGCCGCCAATTTCTCCGGTTGGGTTTTCGCCACCTGCACGGCGTGTTCGTGCCCGAACGGATACAGCTCCAAAAGCGAAGCCGCCAATCCGACTATCACCGCCAATTTAAGCGCCTTTTTGGCCACCTCAACTGAATTCTTTTTTAACAGTAAATATGAGGCTACCCCCGCCATCACGAATACACCTGTAATCAGGGCCGCATCGATAGTATGGTAAAATCGGATCATCGTCGAGGGATTAAAAACCGCCTCGACAAAACTGGTCATTTCCGCCCGCCCATTCTGAATTATAAATCCGGCCGGTGTCTGTTGCCAGGAATTGGCCACCAGAATCCAGAAAGCGGAAATCGTCGCGCCAAACGCCACCATAAATATCGAGAACCAGTGGACGCCGTCGCTGACCTTCCCGCGGCCAAAGAGGTACAGTCCCAAAAAGGTCGATTCCAGGAAAAAGGCGAAAACGCCTTCCGCCGCCAGCGGGGCCCCGAATATGTCACCAACAAATTTTGAATATTCGGCCCAGTTGGTTCCGAACTGAAATTCCATGACAATCCCGGTCGCCACGCCAACCGCGAAAGTCAAAGCCAAAAGCTTGGCAAAAAATTTGCCCACCCTGCGATAGACCGGATCTTTCTTTCGCCAGCCAATCCACTCCACAATCACCAGCATCCAGGCCAGACCGATAGAGATTGGCGGAAAAATAAAATGAAAGCCGATTGTCAGGGCAAATTGTAGCCTTGCCAATAGGACCGGATCAAAATCCATATTGATATCCTCGCCTTATGCTTGTTTATTTGATATTAATTAAAACAATGTTGTTCAATCAACGCAACGATAAAATAGATAATTTTGTTTAATATTTAACTGTTTGTGTTCTGCTCGGGACGTCTACTCCTCAATCGGAAGCGCCAGCATTCGGGCAATCTCTTTTTCGCGGTCGTTGTCATCAAGCCGTTTGACTGCCACAATATTGCGGTTATTCTTCTTGATTTTTTCCACCGCATAATGATTATCGCCAACCGAGGCCAGTTGGTGCAAATGACTGATGACTAAAAGCTGATAAGTTTTTGCGATACGCGCCAATCTTCTGGCTACCATATTGGCCGTTTCGCCGCCTATACCGGCGTCGATTTCATCGAAAACCAGAAGTCTGACTCCATTGTATTTGCCGACATTTTCCGCCGATTTCAAAGCCAGCATTATCCGGGAAATTTCGCCGCCCGATGCGGTTCGCGACAGCGGTTTCAAAGGTTCGCCCGGATTGGCCGAAATCAAAAATCGCCCGTTTTCCAGGCCCCACGGATAACCCTTGACTCGTCTCTCGCCCAATTTTATGCCGCCATTATCATCTTCATATATAAATTCAAATTCGAATTTGGCAGAGTCGATTCCGAGCGTTTTAAGTTCCTTTTCTACCGTCTGCGACAATTTCTCCGAGGCCGCTTTTCTTTTGGCTGAAATATCCAATGAGCACTTGGTATATTCGGTTCGAAATTCAACCTCTCTAAGCGAGAGCATCTTTATCTTCTCATCGACATCAATTTTACTTGCCAATTGAAAATCTATCTGCTCCAAAGCCGTTATTATTGATTCTTCCGAACCGCCATATTTTTTCTTGAGACGATAGATCTCATCCAATCGCATATTGATCTCATCCAGCCGATTCGGATCATCCGGTATTGAGGCCAGATAGCTCTCCAACTCGGCGCGCAATTCATCGAGATTAATTATTGCACTCTCCAGAAGATTCGCTTTTTCTGTCAGAGAATTATCATATTTAACGATTGAATTCATTTCTTTGCCGGCGGTATTGAGAATATTCAAAGCCGAGTTTTCATCGCGGTCTATCATTTCCAGAATCAGATTGCATTTTTCGCCGAGCAGTTGCGATGAATCAAGTATTTTTTTCTCGGTGATCAACTCCTCCTCCTCCCCAACCCGGATATTGGCGCTCTCGATTTCTTTTTTTTGAAATAGCAGAAGTTCCCGCTCGTTTTGCGCCGTCTCTTTATTCTTCATCGTCCGATTCAAGTCACTCAGAACCGATTGCCAATCGGAATAGACAGCCGTCAGTTTTTCAACCGTCCCGGTCAGTCCGGTAAAACTATCGAGAAATGACAGATGATTCTTTTCATCGAGAAGCAACTGATGGGAATGCTGTCCGAACAGCTCGGCGATTTCATCGGTGATAGATTTTATCTGATTCAAATTGACCAACTGGCCGTTAATAAAACTCCTGGAAGCCTTATTAACCGGCATTTCGCGCCGCAAACTAATTTGAGCATTATCATTTTCGATTTCAAATTCATGCAATATTTTTTGAACCGTTTTATTTTGCGAGATATCAAAATCAGCCTCGACCACGGCTAGATTCGTTCCCGACCGAATATCATTCTTGTCGGCTTTCTCTCCCAATAATCGGGCCAGCGCCCCGATAATAATAGACTTGCCCGCGCCGGTTTCCCCGGTCAGCACTGACATCCCGCGGTCAAATTCGAGTTCAAGTTTTTCAACCAGCGCAAAATTTTCTATGTACAATCTTTTAAGCATTTGAATTATTTTTTTCTTTGACCAATCAGGGAGCCGATCTCCTCCGCCAACTGCTCCGCCAGTTTGGAGTCGTTGTTGTCCTCCGCCTTTTTTAGTTCATGTTTCAACCGCTCGACTATCTTTTCCCGTTTAGCGCCGATTATTTTGGTCATATAATCTTCGATTATCTGAGCCGATTTCTCCTTGTTCCATTCCAACTGGCCCAACCTAACAATCTCCGCTTTCATATCACTGTGCTCAGTCAAATCAATGATACTTTTTAAATCAATTGCTCCGTGAATTTGATAGATATCAAGCATAAATTGGAAGAGTTTTATATATTTTTCATTGTGGAAATCATCGGGAGCAATTTTTTTGCCGATACCGCCAATTGAATCGGGAAAGGATAACATAAGCGAAATCAATTCCCCCTCAAAATCAGTTCCCTTCTTAATTGCAGCAATCGGTTTTCTTGAATCCGTAGAACTTGACTTTGATATCGGCTTGATCCGGTAAAAATGGTCTTCATCGACCTGGATCTCCGAGGCCGCCTCGGTTATAAACAACCGCCGGCGCGTTTCGTCGTTAATCCGTCCGGCCAGCTCGGCCAGCTCCTTAATCAATTTCTCTTTTTCGATAATGCCAATATTTGACATATCAATATTCCGCGTCCGAAATTCCAAAAACCGCATCGCTTTTTCTTTGATAAGTTCAATTCCGCCGCCGCCCTCTTTCACCGCCATTGAATCAGGATCTTCACCGGACGGAGGAACCATTACTTTCACCTCAATTCCGGCATCGTACAAAGCATCGACCGAACGCAACGCCGCCGCCTGGCCGGCCGAATCCGCATCGAAAAAGAGAAAGGCCATATCAGTGAACCGCGCCAATAGCCGCGCCTGCTGGGCGGTAAAGGCGGTCCCCGATGAGGCCACCACATTTTTAATTCCGGCCTGATAGAGCGAAATCAGATCAAAATAACCCTCGACAATAATAACCTCATTCTTTTCGCGAATAAACTGCTTACTGAAATTAAGGCCGTAAAGAACATTACTTTTATTATAAAGGGGCGTCTCCGGAGAATTGACATATTTGGCCTGCTCGCCCTTTTTTAACGTCCGTCCGCCGAAAGCAATCGGCTTTTCGCTCAGATTGAATATCGGAATTATCAATCGTTGGCGGAATCTATCGAAATACTTATTCTTGCTTTGCGAATAACTGACCAGTCCGGCCTGCAGTAAATCTTTCGGAAACAGGTCTTTCTTAACGGCATAATTGAGAAACCCGTCCCACTCCTCGCCTGCCAAACCAAGACTGAAAAACTCAATTGATTCTTCCGTAATTTTCCGATTTTCAATTAAATATCTTTTTACTATCGACTCTTTATATTTCGATGAATTCAAAACCGCCCGGAAATATTTAAGCGCCAGCTCATGAGCATAGTGCAACTTTTCAATTTCTTCCCGATGAGCATCGCTGACTTTCCGCTCGGGCACCCTGATTCCGGCCTTCACGGCGAGCAGTTTAACCGTCTCGACAAAAGACAGATTCTCATGCTCCATTAAAAACGTATAAACATTACCGCCCTTGCCGCACCCAAAACAGTGAAAAATCTGCTTATCCTGTGAAACTGAAAACGATGGTGTTTTTTCAGTATGGAACGGACACAACGCCAGATAATTGCGGCCCCGTTTCTTGAGCCGGATATATTCCCCGATCACCTGTACTATATCGCTGGCATCACGCACCTGATCAACGATTTCCTGTGGAATTATCCCTGTCATTATTTCAACTTCACAATCGTAACGCCGGCACCGCCCTCGTTCCAGTTTCCGAGTCTAATTGATTCGACCGCTTTGTGCTTCTTAAGAAACTGCCCCAAGGATTTCCGCAAGGCCCCGGTTCCGATCCCATGAACGACATAAATCTGACGAATACCGGTAATCACCGCCGAATCAAGAAATTTATCGAGCGCCTCGGTTGCCTCATCCACCGTCATGCCCCGTAGATGAATCTCCGGACCGGAGGCACTTAACTCCTGAAGACCGACCGATGATTTGGCCTTTTCCGTATCATCCAATCCGCCACGAATCTTTTTAAGCTCGTCAAAATCAACCGTCGTCATGATATTGCCGACCCGGACTTTGGCTTTCTTATCTCCCAAGAATTCCACCAGCTCGCCTTCTTTACGCAAGGAACGCACCAGCACCATATCCCCCGGCTGAAGCGATTCGGCCTGTTTTGTCACCGGGATATTTTTATTTTTGAGACGATTTAATTCATCCTCGCCTTTCCTCAAATACTCGTGAGCTCGTTTCACAGACTCCGGCGAGGCTTTACTCTCGCGAATATCCTTGACCATTTTCTCGACCGTTTTTCTGGTATGATTGAGATTATCCTCTATTTCCTGCAACCGCCTTCGTTTGAGCTCATCGACATCCTTGTTCAACTGCTCCGTCTGCTCAAAATACTGCTTCTCCAATTTGGCTGTCCGCTCCAGCTTCTCGATTAGCTCCGTTTTGTCTTTGCGAAGCGTAGCCAGCTCTTTTTCCAATGATTCAATCAAACCGGTCAGGGACCGCTCCCCCTGGCCGACCAGTTTCGAGGCTCGCGAGGTGATATCGCGCGACATCCCCAGTCGCTCAGCAATTTCTACGGCATACGATGCTCCCGGAATTCCGGTAAATAGCCGATAGGTCGGCTTTAATGATTTTCTGTCGAACTCAAATGATGCATTTTCAATTTCGGGATTGGTCATAGGCAGCGTCTTCAATTGCGAATAGTGCGTGGTCACAATCATCTTGGCGCCCAGCTCCATCAGTTTCAGAATAATCGATTCGGCCAAAGCCGCTCCCTCTTTGGGATCGGTTCCGGCTCCGATTTCATCGAACAGTACCAATGAATTCCTATCGGCGCTATTGACCGCGGCGATAATCTTTCTGATATGCGATGAAAAAGTCGAGAGTGACAGCTCAATCGACTGCTCATCGCCGATATCGGCAAACACATTTTGAAACAGGCCGATCTCCGAATTATCATCGACCGGTATATGCAGTCCGGATTGAAGCATCAGAACCAACAGCCCGACCGTTTTAAGGGCGACCGTTTTACCGCCGGTATTGGGGCCGGTAATAATCACCGCCTGCCGTTCATCATTCAGCAAAAAATCATTGGAGACTATCTCATTTTTATTCTGCGTGTAATAAAGTAACAGCGGATGCCGGGCTTTTTTAATATTAATCGAACTTTGGCCTTTGATAAACGGATTGGTCCCATCTGTTTTAAGCGACATATTGGCCGAGGCGTGAATTATATCCAGAATCCCAATTAACCCGCAATTGCAAAAGAGACGATCAGCTACCGCGCCAACCATATTGGTTAACTCTCTTAAGATGCGATCGATCTCCAAACGCTCTTCCTGCATATATAAGCCGAGCTTATTATTAAACTCAATCACCTCGTTCGGCTCAACATATAGCGTCGCTCCCGACTGCGAACGGTCATGAATAATCCCCGAATTTTGATTAAACTGCCCCGCAATCGCCGGTATGACATAACGGCCTTCGCGCATCGTTACGGTGTCATCCTGCCAGCCCGGTGACTTCGTCCGGTTCCCCAGAATGCTCATTAATCTTGCTTGAATCCGGACCCTGATGCTTTGTATATCCCGCCGTACCTGCTTAAGCTTGCCCGAAGCGCTGTCAAGAATCTCCCCATCACGATCAACTGTTTTAGCAATCGCGGTTCGGATATCGGGGAACGGATGTATTTCAACCAGATATTCATCAATAAGAGAAAAATTCTCGCGCTCTTCCCGGTTATAATCATGAAGATCAATTGAAACTTCAATCAGGTCTTTTATTTTCAGAAACGCTTTTGGTTCCAGAATCATCCCCTGCGTTTTTGCCTTAATAATCAGTAAGGAAACATCCTCGATTCTCGACAGCGGAAAAGCGGTCCGGAAACGAATAATATCCTTCATCTCGGAAACCTCTTTGAGCCGCGTTCTAATCGAGTCGGCATCAAATGACGGCGCGATTCTATTGGCTAATTCGGAACCGTACGGAGTCAGACAGAGTCCTTTCAAAATATTGATAATTTTGAAATACTCCAAAACATCCATTGTATTTTTATCAAATGTACGCATCATTTTCTTTAAACAAAAAAGCCGGTGTTAACCGGCTTTAATATAAGATTTATTAAAGAAAAATAAAGAGCTTAATTATTCTTATTATTCGGTATTTCCAAAAAACTTATCCATCTGGAATATTACGCGATAGACCTGTTCGCGCGATTCGGATAGATCGGACAACTGGTCCGAGGAAACATCGGCTCCGGGCCGAACCAGAAGCGCGCTTTCGACCTTGGTCATAAAATCGGGATTGCGCGGATGCAATGTGGCCGTGCCGTCATAGATAACCGGCAGAGTTTTGGCAAACGCCGGGCCCAGAAACGACTCCTCAAAATCGGTGTAAAATTTATCCGGCATCGGCGCCAAAAATACAATAAAGGTCAGAAAGCTGATAATTACCCAGCCTCGCACGGCACCGATCAGAGCGCCGCCAAGTTGATCTTTCTTTCCGAGTCTCTGAAGATTGGCCACTTTGTAAAAGAGCATCGCCAGCAATTTAAAAGCGGCATAGATAAAAGCTAATAGCAAAACAAAAGAGATTATCGCCGTGAGCAAAGGTGACCCTCCTATCTGGCCGTGAACCTTAACGGCAATAATATCAATATAATTAATCGACACTATTACCGTCGCCGACAGAACGATAAGGGCTGATATTTCGCGGATCAGGCCTTTCTTGGAACCGACAATAACCGAGGCGATCAATAAAATCAAAAGAACAATATCTATCCAGTTCATAACCGTCTCCCCTTTAGATTTGCATTGTTAGATTTATAATACAGATTTTTTTAAATGCTTGTCAAGAATTAGATAGCATTTGATTGACCAGCTTGCTGACTAATTTTCCATCCGCCTGACCTTTAAGCTTCGGCATCAGGCTTTTCATCACCAATCCCATCTGCTGGGGAGAATTGGCGCCGGTCTCGGCAATCGATTCGGCAATAAACGCCTTAATTTTATCCTCGGAAAGCTGTTCAGGAAGGTATTCCTCGATAATCTTCAGCTCCGCCGTCTCTTGTTCGACCAGATCCATCCGGCCGCCCTTTTGAAACTGATCAATCGAATCGCGCCGTCTTTTGGCGGCGCTGCTCAGCACGGCAATGGCATCGTCCTCAGACAAATCATCGCCCTTATCGATCCGTTTGTATTTCAGATCGGATTTTAAACCGCGAAGGACGGTGACTTTAAATTTATCACCGCCCTTCATCGATTTTATCAAATCTTCGTCTATTTTATTTAATAGAGACATTATTGCCTAATCATCCATCTGAGACATCTTTTTGTTCTTACGTCGAGCCGCATTCAATTTCCGTTTCCGTCTTTCGGACGGTTTCTCGAAATGCTGATGTTTTTTAATATCAGTTAGAATTCCAGTCTTTTCGCAAAACTTGTTAAAACGTCGCAGGGCTTTTTCGAAAGATTCGTCATCACGAACTCTCACACCCGTCATTTATATCCCCCCCTTCGGGACCATCAAAATATATAATTCTTTCATAACATTATAAAATAATACAATTAATCATAAAGTCAACCGGATAAATCGCATAATCTATATATTTTACAACTATTTATACTCGGTATATTCGATTTCTACCCCATTTTGGTTGGACATGAAATGAAAATGAAGGTGCCCAACGATTTGCCCGGATTGGGCCCCATTATTTAACTGCAGTCTAAAGTTGTTCCCCACTCCCAGTTGTTCGGCAATACGGCGCGCCCTCTTTAATACGATAGTGTCGAATTTCTCAGGAAGATCGACCAGCCGCTCATAATGGTCCTTGGGGGCTATCAGAAGATGGACCTTCGCCCGGGGAAGAATATCAGCGAACACGATAATATCATCATCTTCAAAGAAAACTTTCGACCCCGCCGTCTTCGCGATTATTTTACAAAAAATACAGGCCATGTTAAGAATATATAAAATTTCTTTTAAATGACATCAAATATTATCATTAGCCGATAATTCCTGCGGGCGGCCGAGGCCCTCGTATGACCCATAAAATACGGTGTAATCAATTCATCCTCATATGATTACAGCAAATTGGTATTATTTCCTCATATATTACTTTTTTTCAGCTACACTTTTTGGAGCAAAATTGTGGTTGGTGTACGTCCCCGTGCACCAACAGATTCCGTTGTTCCCCTTAAGTCCACAGACTTACCGGGAAAATCAAAAACCAACACACATTTAACCTCTCATAAGAGTATAAGGCCGGTAAATTAATATCGAAATAGTACAGAAATTGCAGTAGGGGTCTATGGCATAGACCCGGTGTTGGGAGAGGCGGGTAATCGTAAGTCGGCGTTCCGAATGAAGTCCGTCAACTGCGGACAAATGAGAAACCCGACTATGACTTACGCTCAGACGGTCCCTTAGCCCTTCATTTCAATCAGGATTTTCGACAAGACTATGGGCCACCACGGCGAGTCAGTTGATATTATTTCTTGGCTATTAATTTTCATTTGATAGTAGATCTCAAACATTGGAATCTTTCCGATATATTAAAGAAGCTAAAGCTAAAAATAGCTTATGAGGTTAGACAGTTTCAAGGTGTCCAACGATTAAAAGTCTGGCAAAACCGCTTTTGGGATCATATTATCAGAAATCAGGATGATTTCAATAAACATATTGATTATATTCATTTTAATCCGGTAAAACATGGATTAACAACAAATCCTATTGATTGGAAGTTTTCATCATTTGACAAATATAAAGAAGCGGGATATTATCAAGATGATTGGGGCATTATTGATGCACCTAATTTTAATGGTGAATTTGGCGAATAAAATCGTCAGGAGCACACGGCTCTGATGTTCCCCTGAAATAGTGGACACATTTAGAAGGTTGTATT
>JBDRRI010000279.1:0-19208 GCA_043825815.1 Candidatus Zixiibacteriota bacterium | reverse complement strand
CCACCGCCTGATTTATGAATCAAGGCAGTATGTTTGACGGCATCGAAAATTGATTCCATGGAATCATCAATTGGCAGAACAAAACAGGCCGAAAGCTGTCCCAGCGGACGACCGGCATTCATAAGGGTTGGCGAATTGGGCATGAACTCCATGGAGCTCATCATATTAAAGAACTTTCCCTCATACGCAATAACTTCTTCGGGAGTAGCCCCAAACTTTTTCTCCGGCAAGGCAATAGCTTTTGCTACCCGCCGGAATAATTCCACTGGCGTTTCGGATATCTTGCCCTCATCGTCCTTCTTTAAATATCTGCGTTCCAAGACCTTCAACGAATTTTCAGAGATATCTAATTTTCTTTTCTCTTCCATGATGTGCCCCCTCTAAGATTCAGCAATTTTAGTGGACCGGGGTTGTTCAATAACCCGCTCCGCATTCGGAGTTATAGCCATCAGATCAACCGATGGCATTGCAAATATATCTAACATATAATCCTTCTTGTTGGCGGTAGCACTTTCCATAATAATTTAACTCCATTTATCAATGTTGAAATCACTTTTTTGCCAAATTCCCTTAAAAATTGCGCAAGAAACACCCTTACTTTCGGACAAATTCCCCGTATCTTTCATAATTACAACAGGTTATGCAGTCAAGTAGCGAACCTGCAACTAAAATCCGCTATCAAGCCGAATGCTTTACAGTGTAAAAAATTGTTGAAATTCTGTCAATTAAAAAAGTTGAAAAAACAGAAAATAATCACAATATATTGTGCTGTAATAGTTTCGATAGTCTTTATATTGTGTTTATGTTTACAAATTAATGACGATTCACCAGTACATAACGTCTAAGTTAAAGAATAAGCCTTTTTAGTACAACAACTTGGAATTGCAATCCGTTTCGGATAAGCGACATTCATATCTATAAAAAACTTGACAGATTTTTCCGTTGCCATATATTATTAATATACCGCCACTTACTAACATTGACAAATCCTTGTGTGCCACAAACAAATGAATTTAAAACAGACTCGGGCAAAAATATGGAGTGCGTACCATGAAAAAGCCGATAATTTTACTTTTAACACTAACCGCATTAATTTTAATACCGGGAATCAATCTCTTTGCGCTTGACTGGCCGGTTTGGCCTGACAGTGTCACACATGTCGTCGGCGCCTGTTATGGACTTTTTCAATCGGAAACTTTTCTTCATAACGGAATAGATATTATGGTCCCGCCGTTGACAACTGGAGTATATGCGGTGGAAGCTGGATATGTTAAGTCCATTATGACGACCGGAGGAGAAAGTAGCTGGAGAATATTAATTGCAGACTCCGCTGGAACTCAGGAATGTGAGGGCTGGATGTATGCCCATTTAAGGCCGGGATATTTCTATCAGGAAGTGGGTGACTGGGTCGAGGCAGGAGATTTGATCGGTCATATTGCGGATTGGTCGGACAACTCAATTGAGGAACATATCCATTTCTCAAGAATCAGATTCGGAGGCGATTCAACGGAATGGGCCAACGGGTTTTGGACCGGGTGGAAATTTATTGACAACCCATTGAATTTCTTAGATAACACAAATATCAACGATACGACCGCTCCATATTTTGCCAATGCCTGGGGAGAGCAAAAATTTGCTTTCTGTACAAATGAAACCGATAATTATTTCGAGGAGAATGAATCAATTTCGGGAGATGTGGATATAATTGCGGAAATATATGATTATCACGGTTATTATAAATATCAGGATGGACCATATAAAATTGAATATAAAATCGATGGCGATTCCTCAATAGACTGGACAACTTCAATTATTTTTACCGGTGCGTTCGGAACTTATGAAGATGTAACCGATTATATGACGGTGATGTATCAAAATGATTCTTACTGTAATTCAATTTATCTAAGTGCCAACTATCAGAAATATTATTATAATGTAACCAATACCGACGGCGATGAAATTGTTGAATTGGACGATAAATTGGAGGATTGGGATACCAAATATTTTCACAATGGTGATTATACGGTCTCGGTAAAAGCTTCCGATTATGCCGGCAACAGTACAACCGAATCAATGACTATTACAGTCGAGAATTATTTCGAATTATCGGGGAATGTAACTATTATTAATGGCTCCGAAGGGAATGCCGGGGCTATTATCACAGTTTCACCCGATGGTTCGAGCGATACGACGGATGTCGATGGCAATTATTTAATACCGGCTGTCAGCGGCGGTTCGCAAACGGTTACGATTACCTGTCCTGGCTGTTCATCCTATGACGAGACGGTTATGATGAATCAGAATCAGGTTGTCGATGGGACGGTCGAATTCAGTTATTTTTGCGGCGACGCCAATGGAAATGGAGCCATTAACATTATTGACATAACCTATTTGATTTCCTTTTTATATAAGAGCGGTCCGGCGCCGATTCCAGTTGAGGCCGGAGATGCCAATGGAAATGGTGTCATTAATATTTTGGACATAACCTATTTGATTTCGTTTTTATACAAGAGCGGCCCGGATCCGATATGTCCGTAAAACCGATGCTAACCAAAGGTTTGGAGAAAGCTATGAAAGCATTATTAACAATTATTGGAATTTTTATAATTATAATATCGGGGGCAACATCAGCTTATGCGCTTGACTGGCCGGTCTGGCCCGATAGTGCGACTCATCAAATATGGGCCCACTATGGCATGTATCAGAGTAACAGCAACTTGCATAATGGGATAGACATATTAGCCCCCAACATGACTCCTGTATTTGCTATTGAAGCTGGATATGTCAAAGCAATAATTACCATAAATGAAGGCTTTAGCTTCTGGAGAGTTGTTATTGCCGATTCAGCCGGTACTCAGGAGTGTGATGGTTGGATGTACGCCCATGTTCACCCTAATTATTTGACCGTCTCTGTTGGCGATTATGTCGAAGCCGGTAATGAGATTTCCAAAATTGTCTATTGGCCGGGGTACCCCTCAACAACGGAAGAACATTTACACTTATCAAAAATCCGCTTTGAAGGAGACTCAACTGCATGGGCAAATGGATTCAGCGAGGGTTGGGAATTTATTAATAATCCGATGGATTTATTTGATAATAAAAATATAAACGATACGACTCCTCCCGTTTTTGAAAATGCCTGGGGTAATCAGCTGTTTGCCTTCTGTGAGAATCAAGTTATTAATTATTTCAACGAAGGAGAACCGGTTTCGGGGTATATTGACATTATTGCCAGAATTTATGACTATCATGATTACTATTTATTAAAGGATACGCCACTTAAGATAGAATATAAAATCGAAGGCGATTCATCTTTGCAATGGCAAACTCTGGTAACATTCGATGAACCATTTGGGACTTATAAAGACGTGGCCAATTATATGAAGATAATGTATCAAGATGATTATTTTTGTAATTCCGAAAATTATGGTCCCGACAGTCAAGTTTTTTATTTTAATTTAACCAATACCAATAACGATGGGATATGCGAACAGTCAGATAAATTATTGAGCTGGGAAACGCCATATTTTAAAAATGGTGAATATAAAATATTTTGTCGTGCAACAGATTATTCCGGAAATTCTATGACGGATTCAATGCTTATTGGTGTTGAAAATGCCTTTGAAATATCCGGACTGGTTTCCCTGCCCGAAGAAAAACTTGGCATTGAAGGCGTTATCGTAACAGCTCTTGTGAATGGAGCCTGCGATACAACCGATGAATCCGGATATTATCTGATACCTGATGCCAGCGGCGGAACACAGACAATTCATTTCGAAAAAGGAGGATATGCATCATTTGACACAACCCTTATGATCCATGAAAACAATGAAATTAACGCCAGGATGGCATTTAACTTCCTCTGTGGTGACGCCAATGGAAATGGAGCCATTAACATTATTGACATAACCTATTTGATTTCCTTTTTATATAAGAGCGGTCCGGCGCCGATTCCAGTTGAGGCCGGAGATGCCAATGGAAATGGTGTTATTAATATTTTGGATATTACATATCTAATATCTTTCTTATATAAGAGCGGCCCGGATCCGATTTGTCCGTGAAATAGAATTTATATAACGAGGAGAACTAGTGCGGAAATTATTACTTACGCGGATTATTTTTTTGCTTACAGTAATATTTCTAATTTGCTCCTCGCCAGCATTTGCATATGATTGGCCGATATGGCCGGATAGTACTCATCATATAATCAGTTATTTTTACGGGGGATGGCAAGGTATGTGGCGGGTGGACCTGGGACGCAATGTCGACTATTTCCATACGGCTATTGATATCCCCGGCGGCGAAATGGAACCGGTCATCGCCGTGGAATCGGGTTATGTTAAAGCGATTTTTACATTATTCAACAATAGCTCTTATCATTGGCGGATTATAATTGCCGATTCATCAGGAGAAGAGCCAACCGATGGTTGGCTTTACGCTCATTTAATTCAACAAACAATATCGGCCAATGTCGGCGATTATATATTGGCTGGTGATACAATCGGATTACTGGTCGAATGGCCCTATCCCGAAACGCCGATTCATCTTCATTTTGCCAGAATCAGTTTTGCAGGTGATTCCACGTCCTGGGCCAACGGTTTCTGGGATTACCAGTACGCGGAAAACCCCCTCAACTATCTCACACCGGCCGGAGATACTTCGACTCCGTATATTGAAAATGCTTTGGGCAGTCAACTCTTTGCCTTCTGCCTTAATGGAACCGATCAATATTTCGAAGAAGAAGCTCCAATATCGGGCGAGGTTGATATAATATGCAGTGCCTATGACAATGGCGGCTATAATCAATATCGCTCCTGCCCGTATCAATTGGAATATAAAATAGAGGGCGATTCCTCTCTTCCCTGGACGAATTCATTTGAATTTTCCGGTACACTTGATTCATATAACGGAATAATGGAAGAGCTCAGCCGCACCGTTTACAAATATGACAGCCGGTGCAGTACAACTTACACCAATGGAAATTATAATAATTTTTTCATTCTGACAAATACTGATGGAGATAGTATTATTGAAGCCGATGATGCCCAATATTGCTGGCGAACCCAATATTTTCACAATGGCGATTATAAGGTTTTTGTCCGGTTAAGCGATTTTGAGGGTAATAGCACAATTGATTCAATGATCGTTGCGGTGGAGAACAATTTTCAATTATTCGGAACAATATTGCATTCGGAAAGCGGCATTCCTTTTGAAAATGTTGTTATAAAGGCCATTTTAAATGGGGCTCAGGATACGACCGATATCAATGGCAATTATAATATCACAAATATTGGCGGGGGAAGTCAGATTATACAATTCAGTAAAGATAATTACTTTATTTATGATACTACTTTACTTATGACTGAAAATAAATATCAGGATTTCCAGCTTGATTTCGAGTATATGTGCGGCGATGCCAACAATTCAACCAATATAAATATTTTGGACATAACCTACATTATCGCCTTCCTTTACAAATCGGGGCAGGCACCAATTCCAGTTGAGGCCGGCGATGCCAATGGAAATGATGTCATTAATATTTTGGATATTACGTATCTAATAGCCTTTTTGTATAAACTGGGTCCGGAACCAATTTGTCCGCCCATAAATTAACTTATAGAACATATCTATTTAAAACTTCAATTTTTTTGATATTTATCGCCGACATAGAAACATCTTGACTTAGCGGTTTAATTTGCGGATTTTTAATTTTATAAAAATTTATGATGCAAAACGGGGAGCAACAGACGGCCAAACGGCGCGTAAAATGATATAATTCGTTAACTATATATAGCGGAGGTCATAAATAATATGGAACTGACCCATTTTGAAAAAGAAGGCGTATTGGTTTTGGAACCGAAAGGCAAAATTATGGGAGGCCCCGATGCCACGGTTCTCCATGAAAAACTCCATGATCTAATTGAACAAGGCAAAAAGAAGGTCGTTATTGATCTGGCCGCGGTGGATTGGATGAATTCCACGGGACTCGGAATTTTAATATCCGGAGTTACCACCTTGCGTAATGACAATGGCGAAATGAAGCTGTCCAATGTCAATGCGAAAATTAAATCTCTTCTTGAGATCACCAAACTTCTCGGTGTTTTTGACATTCACGGAACGGTTGACGAAGCAATTGATGCCTTTTAATTCATTTGCATAAATATGTAGCGGGTGGGGGCAGAAAGCCGCCTGTTTATTACTTAAGCGGAGTATTAAATGAAAAAACCAATAATTGAAGGTAATTCGATAAAGATTCCATCTTCCCAGGACTATCTTCCCGACGTCGATGAATTCGTGGAGGCGATATTAATTGACAATAAGGTCGACAAGTCAATTGTGGCCGATATTGCCATTTCTGTTACCGAAATGGTCATCAACTGTATTGTCCACGGCAACAAGTCGGATATAGAAAAAACCGTTTCGGTCAAGGTTGTCAAAGACAATGGGGAGGTCACTGTTTCAATTTCGGATGAAGGCGCGGGCTTTAATCCTGAAAAGGTTGAGAATCCGATTGAGGATAAAAATCTCCTCCGGGAGGTTGGACGCGGTATTTTTATTACCAAATCATTAATGGATAGTGTCAGCTTTGAGCCTGTTTCCGGCGGCGGCACCAAAGTAATTTTAAAAAAACTAATTTAGTTCGATACGGGACAATTTCTAATGCAGTTTATACAGCCTATTATAACGGTGCTGTTTTTTGTATTTGCCGGCCTTCTTCTGTTTCTGGCGGTTAGTATTATCAGGGATAATACGCACAATCGCCTGAACAGAGTAACCGGCCTGTTACTTTTTTTTGCGGCGATGGGTCCGATATTTCTGGCCTTCAGGGCCATTGTCAGCCCGATCGTTTCGGCCAGTGAACCGTTCCAGGAATCGGTCATATATAATATGTACTATATCTGGGAGATTTTCTTTCCCGCCTTTCTCTTGTTTTCCTGGGTATATCCAATTGACCGCCTGCCTAAAATGCGGCGGCCAAGACTGCGCTATATAATTTTTCTTCCGTATATTTTTCATATCTTTCTGGCTTTGATATTCAGAAACCCGGAAAAGCTTATTAATTTTCTTGATATTCAACCCGGCGAGGGCTTCTCCTCGATTATTCTCGAACCGATTTCAGTCATATTAAAGTGGCTGATTTTGGCTTTCACATTAATTCTCAGCTCCGAAGAAATATTGTTTGCCATAATTAATATTATCTATGTTGGCCTTGGAATTTATTTTCTCAATCGCGGCCGGGCCACGCTGACGGTCCCTCAATTAAAAAATGACTCGAGAATGATGACGCTCGGGCTGTCCATTGCGGTCGGCCTTTTCGGGATTGGTATTTTCGCCCCGAAAATTTTATCAATTGAGCTTTCGGAAAATTTGGCAAATTTAATAATTCTGGCCGTCCTCTTTATAGGAATCGGCGCTATCATCTGGTCGATTATCAGGCAACAGTTTCTCGAGGTTACCGTCCTGGTTCGGCAATCGCTGGTTTACACCGTTACTTCGGGTATATTGGTTGGAATTTACATTTTATTCGTCGGGCAAATTGATAAAATTATAACCTCCATGCTCGGAGAAAGAACATCGATAGTTAATATCGCCTTTATTGTTCTGGCTTTAATATGCTTTCAGCCGATAAACGAACGGCTCGATAATCTGATTAAGCGACTTTTCATTCGAAGCCGGACCGACTATCGGAACATTATGGAGCAGTTATCACGTCAATTGATTACGGTCCTTGAACCGGAAGAACAGCTTGAGATGATTGACAGTACGATGAAAAAGGCAATAATGATCAGTCAGATATATTTTATATTATATGATGATAAGCTTGAAGATTATGTTCTTCGGGCATCGGAAGATTACCCCAAAGAATTCGTTATCAACCGGAAAGACCTCTTTCTTGGCGGAGTCGGCCAACAAAATCGACCGACGACCTTCGATCGCCTGACCATCTACGGGGAGAATAGCGATCTATACGAGATGATGAAAGAGCGTCGCATTCAATTGATCTTGCCCCTCAAAGACGGAAAGCATCTTCTTGGATTTCTGGCTCTCTCCCATAAAACATCGGGATATAATTACAATGCCGAAGATATCTCGATGCTGGGCGTGATTTCCAATCAACTGGTGACCGTTATCACCAATGCCCGCTTGAATCTTGAATCAAAGGAACGGCAGCGACTGGAAGAGGAAATTGCCATGGCGCGCCAGATTCAGATTGATCTTCTTCCCAAATCGGCACCCAAACCGGACAGACACAGCATCAGCGCCTTCTCCCTTCCCTCGCGGACAATCGGAGGCGACTTCTATGATTTCATACCGATCAGCGACGGCCGTTTTGGAATGGTAATCGCTGACGCTTCCGGAAAAGGGATGCAGGCCGCCCTGATTGTTACCCAGATTCAGGCAATGTTGCGCTCTGAGATCAGCAGCCAGCACGAAATATCAACGATGATTGGAAACATCAACCGCAATGTTACGGCGTTGACCTCGTCCGAAAAATACGCCACCCTGTTTTATGCCGATTATAATTCTCACACCGGCGAATTGCATTACACTAACGCCGGTCATAACTATCCGATCCTGGTTCGGGCTGATGGCAGCCATGAATTTTTGTCTCAAGGAGGAATGGTTATCGGCGCTTTTAAAGATGCCAAATATCAACAGGAACGCATAAAAATTAATAAGGGCGATATGTTGTTTATGTACACCGATGGTTTATCCGAAGCTCAGGATGATAAATCCGCTGAATTTTCCGAATACGGCGAACAAAGAATAATTGATTTTGTAACAAAGAAAAGGACACTATCATCGCAGGAGCTTATCGATGAAATTCTGAAGGATGTCAGGGAATTTGATCCGGTCGATCCTCCCCGCGATGATACGACGATAATTGTAATGAAGTCCCTTGAGGATTAGTAATGACAACATCTGATGTAAATGAAGACATACTTTTCAAACGCAAAGAGGCTTTTCTCGGATATAAATACTGCCCGAGGTGCGGCCACGAATTGGAAAAGAAACTGATTGACGGGCGCAATCGAATGCATTGTGTTAACAGCGCGTGCGATTTTATTTATTACCATAACCCAATTCCGGCCGCCGGAGCGATTATTATAAAAGATAAGAAAGTACTTATGGTCCAGCGTTCGGTCATGCCGAAAATCGGATGGTGGTGCCTTCCAGCCGGCTTTATGGAATGGTCCGAACATTCATCGGAAACCGCGGTCAGGGAACTCAAGGAAGAAACCGGCCTCGATATCAAAATAGATTCGTTATTCGAGGTTTACACGGGGCAGGATGATCCCCGGATGAATGCCGTCCTGATACTATATCTGGGCGAAGCCATTGGCGGAGAATTGACTGCCGATGATGATGCAATGGACGTAAGGTTTTTTGATTTTGATAAACTGCCGGAAAAAATTGCTTTCGCGTCACATATTCAGGCGCTCAAAGACTATCGGGAAAGGTATATGTAAGATATATTTCAGGGAGAATAAAGATGTACAAAAAAGGGTTATTATTAATATTTATTATTTTGTTACAGGCTGTAGCAGTGCAGGCTCAAACCAAATACAAAAAATTCGATATCGGGGCGCCCCCCGATACTCTTTTAATCATAAATCTAACGGCTAAAGAAGTTTCCTTTACAATAAAGGATGAAGATGTTATTGATAGCCTTCGGTTTACAGAAAATAATATCAAGGTAGAGCCGGGTCAAATTTTAATCAATAACAAACCCGTGATGACAAAAGAAGGTTTTATTCTTGGAGATCAGACGGTGGGGATTGATCTCATTGATAAGATTAATATCGAAATTGAAGATGAATCAACCAGTCTCACTTTTCTGAAAGCGTCGGGAACAGAAAAATATACATTTAAAAGCCGCAAAAAAAATATCACGTCGGTAAATGAAAAAATTAACATTGAACCGAATCAATTCGTTCGCGGCTCGGTCATTTCTTTTTGGGGAGACATTACCGTTGATGGTGAAGTCAATGAAGATGTCGTGGCCGTTTTCGGGAATATTATTATCGGGGACAAGGCAATCATCCGCGGCCATGTGGCCGCTATTGGCGGCACTGTTAAAGGAGGCAAAAAAGCAACCGTCTACGGCAATGTCATGTCATCGGGTAAAAACGGTAATTATGCCTTCTCCAAAAATAAAAAAGGGATGATGATCGGACAACATATCTCAAAAATTTACCGTCTTTATTATAATCGGGTCGATGGAATTGCACCATATTTTGGATTTAAAATATTTGAAAATGACACTTTAATACCGGAATTTACTCTTTATGGCGGCTATGGATTCGCATCGGAGCAACCGCGCTATTATTTCGGTGTCGAACATAGCCTGTGGATTCCCAATGAATTGGTATTAGGCGGGGCGATTTATAAAAGACTGGCATCCGACGACGATTGGATTATATCGGAGCTGAATAATACTATTTTTGCCCTTCTGGCGACCGAGGATTACAAAAACTATTATGATGCTCAGGGCGGAAAACTATATGCGGGATATTATCCGATTGAAAATATTTATGCCATATTCGGAATCAATTATGAAAAACATAGATGGCTCAGCGCCCGGCCGGAACTCTGGTCTTTAAGCGGCGGCAATAAAGATTTTTTCGCCAATTATTCCAATCTTGATGAAGACGTTCGCAATATTGCCGGAAATAATTCCAACACCTTCAAGTTTTTCAGTTTCGACATTACATTCAAGCCGCCTAAAGAGGGACAATCTTGGAATGCCTCATTCTGGAGCGGTAGTGTCAATCTGGAATGGTTTCCCAAGAGAATGAATAATGATTTGGAATATAGCCGTATCTTGATAAAGGGAAAACGTCAGCAACGACTAAACAACAAGTTTGTTCTCAGAACCGAGTTAACAATCGGAGGCTCAGGAGATAGCATTCCCGATTATCGCAAGTTTTCAATCGGGGGCATGGGAACTCTTTCCGGATTTGATCGCAAAGAGTTTACCGGAACGGACTTTTGGCTGGGCAATATTGAGCTTGGTTTAAAGCCTCTAAAAGAAGAAGTCCTCCTTTGGCTCCTTTACGATGCCGCGGGAATAGCCAATTCCGGAGAAAAGCTCTCCAAATCCGAAATTTTACATTCTTTGGGTGTTGGCGTTTCTCTGGGTGACTATATTCGGCTATATACGGCCCGTCGTTTTGACCGAGCCAATCCCGATTTGATTTTCGGAGTTAAACTCTGTTTTTCGATTTAATTGAAAATTCTCCGAAAATCAGATAGACGTTAATATCTAAAAGATTGCCATTAATTCAATATTATCCCTGCCGATAACTATATCAAATCGATATAGGTGGCAGTTAAATGGATGATTATAATAAAACCGGGCATCAGCTCCCCTCTCGAAAAGACGAATGGCAACAATCGGCCGATAATCCCGGCCCCATCGAAAGAATTCCAGTTTCCGAAAATCTAATTGACAGTTACGGACCGCTATTTTCAATAATGCCGGCCAGAGCGGTCGCTGTCATCCAATCAATTTCCGATATTCATTCGTCGCTGGTCCCCAATTTCACATTAAAAATCGCGCTTGAAAAGGCAATTCATATATTTAACGCGGAACGCGGATTTATTCAACTTTTCGACGAAAATGACCATTTACAAATGGTAACCGAATTTGATTTTGCTCGCGAGGCAATGACTGAGGCGGAGTATCTCAGATTAACTAATCTGGCCCTCAATTCGGCTATTACCGGCGAGTCAATCATTTCCGAAACGGTGCTTTGCGCGAATCTAAGAGTTAACAACAAACCGATTGGCGTATTTCTAATTAACGGATTTCCCAAAGCGGAAGAATATAACGACGAAGATCTCGCTATTTTTGATTTATTAGTCGGCCATACCGGGCGTGCCTATGCTAATGCCGGGCGATACGATGAACTTCTGAATATCAACAATCTTAACAGCCGGGTTATAAAAGATTCTCCGGTTGGCGTTATAATTGTTGATCAGCTTTTCAATCTTCTGTCTATAAATGATTCGGCCCTAATGATTTTGGATAAAAATCGAGCCGGGCTTAAGCTGGGCGTTTCCAATAAAACGCCTGATAATCTGATGTCCCTGCTAAGCGGTTCTGACTACCCCAAGTGGAAAGAGATGTTTGATTCGGTCAAGAAATTCGGCAAGCCGTTTAATGATCCTCGGTATCTTTTCAACTCCGGTTATGATGAAAAGACGTTGTCGATAAAAATCAAACCGGTTGATAATGTGCTTGATTACAAACCGGGCCTGATGATATTGATCGAGGATATAACCGATATGGTTATTCTGGAAAAATATCTGATTCTTTCGGAAAAACTAGCCGCCCGGGGCGAGATGGCCTCGGCCATTGCCCATGAGATGAATAATTATCTTTCAATCATATCAAATAATGCTGAACTCCTTATTTATAATATAAAACGGGGCAACTTTGCCAATGCCCAGAAAAACAGCCGACAAATAACCGAGACGATACAAAGAACCAAGAAGTTTACTTATGGTCTTATGGATTTCTCCAAAATGGAGGCGGAATATTATGAATATGATATTCCCGAACTTATCGTTGAATTGGTTTCGGCTTTGACGGCCAATAGTAAATTCAAAGATATTGATTTGGTCACCAATTTCGAAGAAAACCTGCCGAAAGTTGAGGTTGATGTCGGACAGATTCAACAGGTGATTTTGAATATGATGATAAACTCCGCTGAGGCGCTCGAGGCCAGAAGCCAATATGAGCGCAAAAACGGAAATCCCGGATTTCGGAAAGCAATTGAAATTGATGTCGAACGAGTTCCGAGGGGTGAAAAGGTCAACATTCGCATCAAAGATAATGGGATTGGCATACCCGAGGAATGCCATAATAACATATTCCGACTCCATTTCACGACCAAAGAAACGGGACACGGGATTGGCCTTAATAACTGCAAACAGATAATATCCAATCATCACGGCGATATAATATTTGAATCGAAAATCAATGTGGGGACGACCTTTATAATATCACTTCCTGAGAAGCAACCAGAATCGGATGATACGCCAAAATTGAAAAATTAATCTTCCGTGAAAGACTCAATCAGCTTTTTATTATAATACTGGACCATATGTTCGCGGCGTAAGACGCCGAGGATAATCGACGGATCATCTTTATTGACGACCGGAAGCAACCGGGAATCTTTCAGGGCCATTTTATTTTGGGCATCTTCAAGCGTTTCATCGGGCGTAACGGTAATAAAATCGGTCGTGGCAATATCACTGGCGATGATAAGATAATCGAGCGTATGCTGGGTCAAAATTCCAAGCAGATCCTGAAAAGATAAAATGCCGACGAATTTCCCGGTTTTATCGGTGACCATGAGAGTTGAGCCACCTCGTGAAGCTTCTACCCTCTCCAGAATTTTAGCCATAGGGGTACCGGCCGGGATTGTTTCAAAATCGCGGTCCATCACCTCGGCCACATTCAGGGCCCGCAAAACGGTGACATCCTTGCCGCCGCGAAGATCAATTCCCCGCTTGAGAAGTTTTATGGTGTAAATCGACGGTTTAAAAATATGCCGGGCCACCAGCGTTGAAAAGACAACCGCAACCATTAAGGGCAATATAATCCGATAGTCGGAAGTCATCTCGAATATAATTAAAATCGCGGTGATAGGCGCGTGGGTTGTTCCTCCCACCAGGGCCGCCATCCCAACCAGAGCATAGGCGCCCTCGGTGGCAGTGATATTGGGCAACAGGGAATGAATAAAAAAGCCAAAGGCGCCGCCGGTGACGGCTCCGATAAATAATGAGGGAGCGAAGATACCGCCGGAATTGCCCGAACCAAGGGTTAAGGAGGTAGCCACGATTTTTAGAAATATCAGGATAACCATCAGCCAGATAAACATATTACCATATAAGGTCAGCTTAATTGTTTCATAGCCGTCGGCAAAAATCTGGGGATAGAAAATACCGAGTCCGCCCAATATTAATCCGCCAATAGCCGGTTTGAGCATCGGTATCACTTTAAGCTTTTCAAATAGTTCTTCGGTTTGGTGCAAGGTCATGGTGAACAATACCGCCACGGAGCCACAGATGCCTCCCAATATCATATAAAGCGGAACTTCCCAGGCGGAAACCAGCGAATAACTGGGCACGGTAAAAGCCGGATGGTCCCCCAAAAAAGTTCTGATTACGACCGACGCGATAACCGATGACAAAAGAACGGGTGAAAAGGTCTTGATGGCAAAATCACCGAGAATAATTTCGAGAGAGAAAATAACCCCGGCAATGGGAGCATTGAAGACCGCCGAAATACCGGCCGCGGCGCCGCATCCGACAAGAATCTTCACCCGGGAACCGGACATTTTAAATAACTGGCCGATGGAGGAGCCAATGGCCGAACCGATTTGAACAATCGGACCTTCACGGCCGGCCGAACCGCCGGAGCCGATACAGATAGCTGAGGCGATTGATTTGGCGAAAGCCACCCGCGGACGAATAATACCGCCCTTTTTGGCGACCGCCAGCATAACCTCGGGGACACCGGGGCCGCGGGCCTCGGTAGCAAATTTATATACAATCGGGCCGACAATCAGACCGCCGATCATCGGAATCAAAGGAATATAATAATTCCTCGATCCGATTATACCGGTCATCACCTGTTCGGAGTATCCGAAAAAGATTTCGCGAAAATACTCAATCAGCTTGATAAAGGCCAGTGCACCAAACGAGGTTGATAGTCCGACAATTATCGACAGCGATATAAGAATCTGCGTTTCCGACAGGTTGAAAAGGAACGGCAGTTTTTCTTTCAATTTATTAACCATAGATTTTAGAATTTAGCCCATTTCAATAATATATCAAGCGGTTTTTATTGTTGCCGGCAATTATTCCGAATTATATCTCATTCGGCGGTTTTTATGTTATGGATCGGGAACCCAAATAAATGGTGGCTGATCAGAAATGTCGGTTTTCTCGGTCGCTGAAGCGACATCGGAATCCGGCCCACTTTATCTTCGAATTTGAAGGAATTTCCATTGGTGTTATTATAATGAATAGGCGATATCGATATAATATTGAATTGCGGGTAAAAGATAAATAAAAACAATATCGGACAGTATGTGCCATTATTTCTCGTAAAGAGAAAATAATAGTTGCATCAAAGATAATATTATTTATATTTAGTTGTCCTTGCAGAAAAGAGTGCGATTTTTATTACATTAATCATCATAATAATAATTATTAAAGAAATTTAATTATCACAGGAGGGTTTCCATGGGAAAATTATTAATCACATTGGGTTTTTTTGTACTTTTTATAGGTCAAATTAGCGCTGAAGTAGAAATACCGCTCAACTATCAAATAACTTTGCCAACGGGCCAAATCCAGAATGAGCAACAAATCAAGATCTGCCCGACTGACAGTAATATCGTAATGGCTGTCTGGCGAGACTTTCGTTATGGTTATAGACAAATTGGCATCGGACGCTCCACCGACGGTGGTAATACCTGGACGGATTCGTTATTATCTATCAAAAATTTTCAGTGGCAAACTGATCCTTGTCTTGATGTTGACAGTGATGGCAATTTTTATATCGGTGTTCTGGATATGCAACCAACCAATAATGCAAATACTTTGTCCGTCATTATTTCCAAAGACAAGGGATTGAGTTGGAGTTATCCCCGAAGTATTCCTTATCAATATATAGCTTTTGAAGATAAGGAGTTTATTGCTATTGATAGAACAGGCGGTCCATATAATGGGAATTTATATATAGCCTGGACGCGATTCTATTCCAGCAATGATGAAAAAGTGATAGATTCATCTTCTCAATGGTTCTCGCGACTTCAACCGGATAGCCTATCCTTTGATACTCCCTATAAAATAGTACCCATGCCCGATTTTGGTTATTGCGGAATTACAAACAAAGAGGTTGGTGAGATGTGCCAACCGTTGGTTGGCACCGATGGGTCGGTATATGTATTTTCCTATGTTTTTGAAATGGATAGTGCTACCTGTACTCGCAAAGGTTACCTGGCAATGGTAAAATCAACTGATGGCGGGGAAACAATGAGCGGGCCGATAAAAGTTATTCAGTTTAATTCAGACTCTTGGTCGATTATGATTGATGGAGCAATCTCTATTCCCGTTGAGCCAATTGGTGTTGTCGACGAATCGGATGGTCCTAATCGCGGCAATATTTATTTAACATTTTCAAACATGGATACCGAGAATACGGAATTCCAAGATATCAACGTTGAGTTTATGAAATCAACCGATGGCGGCGAAACGTGGTCAAAGCCTTTTTTTATCAATGACGATCGCACCGGTCCGGGAACAGAATACGATCAATTTATGCAGTGGATTACCTGCAATCAAGAGGGAATTTTAACTGTTATTTTCTATGACCAAAGACTCGATACTCTTGAGCACGCTTCCTATGATGTTTTTGCCTCTTATTCCTACGACGGAGGAGAAACTTTTACAAAAAACCACAGAATTACCAGCGAATCATCGAATCCCTATTTAATGAAAGTTGCCATAAAAGACGGAGAGAAATCAGGAAAAATCGGCGAGTATATTGGGGTCGATAGTTATGGAGATAGAATCAATGCCATCTGGACCGATGGCCGCAATTTCAATCAGGAATGTTGGGGAGCCAACTGGCAACTTCCAATGCTGGCACCACGACTTTTTCTGCCTTTAAATGGCGATAACACTCCGGAACAGTATCCTCATTTTAGCTGGGCAACATCATGGAAAAACAATGATGATCAATACCGAATTGAAGTTGCAACCGACAATCAATTTATAAATAAAGTTTATACCGAATCAAGCGATTCGGCCGATTTCATCCACTCGACCCTTGCACTTAGCGACGGTCTTTATTACTGGCGGGTTAAGACATTTAAAATTTCGACCGGAGATTCCTCGGATTACTCCGATATCTGGTCATTTACAGTTGGTGATTATTCCTGTATTGATTCCGACGGTGACGGTTTTGGTGACTCAGGATATCCATCGAATGATTGCGTTGAGGACAACTGCCCGGCATTATTTAATGTGGATCAGGCCGATCCCGATGGTGATAATATCGGTTCAGCCTGTGATAATTGTCCTGAAATATATAATCCTGATCAAACTGATGTCGACGAAAATGGAATTGGCGACGATTGCCAGTATAAATGCGGCGACGCCGATAATAATGAAGCTATCAACATTTTGGATATAACGTTTCTAATTGCTTACTTGTATAAAGACGGAACGACGCCGGTATCAGAATGGGCGGCTGATCCAGACGGAAACGGGGTTATTAATATACTGGATATAACCTATTTGATTGGTTTCTTGTATAAAAATGGTCCGGCCCCGGTCTGCCAGTAGGCTTTGGAACTGGCGGGAGTTCAAAATTGTCGGGAGCGCGTGGCTCCCGACGTACGATTGCTATACGGAATCTTGACTATGAGTTCGGCTTCTTCGGGAGAATATAATTCTTTAAGAATATTGAATAAGGCATCATTATTGGGAGCGCGAACACTGAGACCATCGATTTTCTTTCCGAGTTTGCGACATAAATCTTTACCGACAAGATGACCCATAAGAAACTCCCTTTTATCTAACAGATATGCGTATAAATCCCGGTTGAAAGTTATGATGTAGCCATAATATATAATCTGAGATTTGATTTTACAATAGAAATTGCAGCAACCGGAACAGGTTTTCGCAGGAGATCGGCGACTCCTGCGCTACTCCGACTGGATATATTTAGAATTGATACGACTAATTTCAAGGGGGCATTCAATATTGAATTGTCTTCTATACCAATCACACGATAATGCCAAAACTACATTCATCGTATACAGAATGTCCGTTATCTTATTCACTGGATTTGGGAGAATCCTTATTTGACGAATTCTAAAGCCGTCATAATCAAAATATGTATTTAACAGATAATCAGGACTACTATGATCTGCCTCACTATGAGTCCTAAAGCGAGTATCATATAGAGCGGGTATATTTGCCAACTGCGAAGCTCTTTCGACTGACAATTGCTGAAAATGATTTTCCTTAATTAATCTTTTTAACTCCTCTTTCGTTTTATCTAGATTAGATCGCTCCGTTTGACTGAGTTTGAAGTGATTCTTATTTAATATAGAATTAATATATGTTAACTGGTTAAATACGTCTCTTGCCATGAAATTTTTTAGGGCTTCTTCACTATTAATACAAGCTCCCATATAAAATAGTGCTTCCAAGCAAGACCTTGCCAAAAACTCGGCCTCTATTGTAACCTTGTTATTAAATAAAATCCTTATTGAATTAGAAGAACCTAATATTTTTGATATCAAGCCAGCAACTATATAATCTCGTTCATTATTATCCTTCACATCTGCCAAATCAATTATTTTATCCATGTGTTCTAAATAGATATTGAAATCTTGGTAAAGATTAAGAGTTTCCTTATCCACCGATTGCTTTTTCATATTTGGCTCCTTTAAAATAAATCGTCGGGTTTCTCTTCTTCTTCCGCGGATTCAGAATACCGATCAACTGCAGGTCCATACATTTCCGCGTATTTTCATATCCCCCATTACCTTACAGCAAATTGGGTTTGTTTTCTCATTTTTAAGTTTTTCGCGCTATTCTTTCTGTCTTGAAAATATAATATTAATAAAACATAACATGCCTTTTATATATAGGCAAATCACAATTTACTCCAAAAGATGTATTGAAATTGAAGTGGAAGAAGTTTAAAAATATAGATGTTGTAATAAAAATACAAGTGATTCCAAATAACAATTTATTTCATTTATATAGACTACTATTTTGTTTACAATGATCTCGAACAATTTCAAGCCATTGCTCATACCAATACCAATGACCATCAGCAACAGAGGTACCCAGACCTCTTGCAGGATTTTTTGCATCCAGATCTTTCCAAAGCATTGTATGTTGGTGCATACCAAATTTGTGATATCCTTCTTTTGCCATAAACTCAACTATCTGACCAGGCAAATATTTTGGGCGTTCTGTTTCCTTAATTACTGCATACTCTACGTTTACTTTATAAGCCAACGGTGATCCACTTTTAACAAACTCAATCACTCTATCAGCTTGCCCAATACGATTAGCTGTTTTGGGAATAAATAAAATTCGATACGCGTACTGCTCATTCTCGAATTCAGCCCGCGTCAATTTTGAATCAAAATCTTTTATAT
>JBDRRI010000278.1:0-6958 GCA_043825815.1 Candidatus Zixiibacteriota bacterium | reverse complement strand
AAAATTAGGACGTCTATTATTAATGATAAGATGTTGTGGTTCAATCTGTTCAAAATATATAATTATTAGTTTTTTAGGAAAGTATGCAAATCTGTTCATTTTTTAAGCAATCCTTGTAATGTTAATCATATTAATGCTTTATAGTTATTTACGGCGCCCGGTGTTTTTATTTTATCGACAAAAAAGATACAATTTTAATATTAATTTATTTCGAGTCATAAAAGAAAAGGAAATTTTATGGCCCCCAAAAACAATGAGTTTAAGATTAAAGTAAATGATTCCATTAAAACGGACCCTTTTTCTCAGGCTTGGTTGTCATTTTCAGGACCAACCAAGCGGGATGTTACTCAATTACTCTGGAGTGATGAAGACTATTATCAATCCAAATTCAAAATTGATCTCTATCGATTTCTTCGAGATAACATTCCCCTGTTAAATTCGTGCATATATACCTGGGCGAGATTATGCTCCGCTCCGGGAGGATATGAGGTTGTACCCTTTAACGCAGCTGACAATATTGGTTGCGCGGAAATGATTCTTGAAAATCTTTCGACGAAAATTCATCCGTTCCAATTTCAAAAAATGGCGGGTTTGGATTCACTTTTACCACTGTTATTTAATTCGCTTTTCACTGACGGAGCTTTCGCCGGTTATTTGGTTTTGAATGGCGATCAGAGCGGAATTGATAAATTTCAGCCGGTCGATATTTCGCATATTGGATCCCGGGCGGATTTTCGCGGCGAGCGGTCACTGGTTGTTCAAGGAGAAAACGGCGAGAGAAAAATCGGGGGCGAGGATTTCTATTATTTCGGATTAAATTCCAATAGCAATACCGGACTGGGCCAATCGATATTGAGCGCAATACCATTCGTGGCGCATATAGAACAGCAATTAATTGATGATATGCGGCGGTCGACTCATAACGCCGGGTATCATCGGTTGCACGTCCAGATTACGCCGCCGGAAAAACTTTCGGGTGAATCGGATAATGCCTATGTCAACCGGGTTAATGAATATTTCGATGAAACAGTCGCGATGATTCGCGAATGCGGTCCCGATGATAATCCGGTCACCTGGGACAATGTCAAAGTAGAATATATCGGTCCGCGCAACGTTCAGGGTGTGACTAACTCCTGGTTTTTAAATCATCGGGCGATGATCGAAGAAATTTGTGCGGGGACGAATCTGGCGCCGTTCATGCTTGGCTACAGTTATGGGACAACCCATAACTGGGCGAAGTTCAAATTCGATCTGGTTATGCGCCAGGTTTTGTCAGTGCAAAGACAGACAGCCCGATTTCTTGAATGGCTGGGGAATATTGAACTGGCTTTGAAAGGTTTCAATGGCCGCTGCCGGTATCGGTTTGACAATGCCCTGTCATATATGGCCGATGAGCGGGCGGGGATTGAGAAGAGCAAGGTGGATAATATAATCAGGCTATATACAGCCGGACTGATAACCAAAGAAGAGGCAACTTTTAAAGCGGGTGAACTGATATAAAAAATTTACTAAAAAAAAGCGACTGGATAAGAGGGGTCGATGATATTCCTTTTTTTGCCGCCAAATTTTTGGACATTGAGCCGCATCCAGGGCAGGTTAAATGGCTTAACAATTCGACCTGCCATGAAAATCTGCTTGTGACCGGCAATCGGTGGGGCAAGTCTTTTGCCTGCGCGATTAAGATTATTCATCACGCCTTGTTTCGCAATCGCGATTTAAAGTATGATAAATGCGGCAAATATCATATCGTTACCGCTTCGATAACGCTCGATCAGGCTAAAATAATATTTAATACCGTTCTGCGGATATTGAATAGTACCTGCCGAATTGAAGGCCTGGTTAAAAAAGTGGTGCAGACGCCATATCCCCGGCTGACGCTTGGCAACGGAACGATAATTGAGGCCCGTTCAACCCAAAGGCGGGGGGAATATCTGCTGGGCAATGATTATGATTATTTTATTTTCGATGAGGTGGCTTTTGAGGATGAGGCGGAATATATCGTCAATGAGGTAATCAAGATGCGTCTGGCCGACCGGGAGGGGCGGATTGATTATGTCTCGACGCCAAACGGTCGGAACTGGTTTTATAAGAAAATGCGAGAATTGAAGAAGCGGGGCAAGGACGGTTATATTCAAAGCGGCGATTCACGCGAAAATTGCCATATTTCGCAGGATTATTTATCAATGCAGATGGAATATTTGAGCGATAAACGGGTGGCTCAGAATATTATGGGGCAGTTTGTCGATTCGGGCGGCGAGATTATACCAGGCAAGTATATTGATAGTGCTTTGCTGGATGTTCCGTATAAACGCGATATGGGAAAAAAGGATTGTTATTTTATCAGCGGCTGGGATTTGGCGCGCAAGGAAACGGCGACGGTCGGGATTACCATTGAGGTTAATTGCGGGATTTGTACTGTTGTTGATGTGACCCGGATAAAAAAATGGGACTGGAACATTATTCTGGAAAAGGTCAGAAAGCAACAGCGATTGTTTCCGGGTCGGTTGATTATTGATGGGACCGGATTGGGGGATGTGATCGTCTCGCAGTTAAATGATCTAAACCCGACCTCGTTTATATTTACGCCCAAATCAAAAGCAGAACTGTTGACTAATTTGGAGCTGTTTCACTCGTTGGAAAGAATTAAATATCATCGCTGGGAAATTCCTGATAATGACGGGAGGGTGTGGTCGCTTGAGGATGAAATGCGGGCGGCGCGCTGGGATGATAATAATCGTTGCGATGGAGTGATGGCGATGGCATTGGCGTTGTGGCCGTTAAATCGACCGGACAATCCGATATTAAAACCCAGAATGGGGAAGGTGTAGGTCGCTCAAATAGAGGAAAGCCTGTGGATCCATACTCCACAGGCTTTTTACATAAGATAACGCAGAGAAAATGACTCTATACTAACGTAGATGGCTATTTTATAGAATCGATCCGTAGATATCATTATAGGTGATGCACAAAACCGAAATGAAAATTGCTGCCGCAACTACCCATTTGAAGATCGATTTTTTTTTGGCCTGGTAAACAATCATAACTAACCTCATTACCTACAGATTAATTCCAAAAACTGATTGAGCAAGTGATATGCCAAACCTGGCGAATATCATACGTGACATTATTTTCTGTTGTGTAACAACAGCTTATATCTCATTTGACGTTTTCCGACGTGACCATTGTGATTCATAAGTGAAGCAGTCTGCATACAATTTCTCTGACAATTTTTGCATCGTTTTGATAGTAAATGTCAAATGGGGCCTATTGATAACGGAGGTAATATGAATAAACTTTTTGGAAAACTAAAGGCGGAGCTGATTGAAAACGATCGGCCGGATATTGACGGTTTGATTAAATTAATAAACCGGAATATAGACCCGCCGGAGAAAGTCACGGCCGAGACGGTATATATCCGGGCGATGTATATCGTTTCCGATCAGGTAAACAGTTATGGCGGATGTTTCCCGCCGGATGAACATCCCAATTTGCTTGAAATGTTAATCGACAGCCCGGTCATGGTGGGGCATCGAAAGGATTCACTTCCGATTGCCCGTAATTTTCACGCCGAAATGGTTAAGAGAGAAAATTCCAACTGGATTAAGGTCTATTTCTACTGGTTGAAAGAGGCTGAAAACGGAGAGGATCTTCGGAAAAATATCGATGGCGGTATTTATAAAGAATGTTCAATCAGTTTTATTTTCGAATTCCCGGAATGTTCGATTTGCGGCGAGGATGTCAGAGAGTGCAAACATCGACCGCTAGCCAAGTACAAGACAGAAGATGGTTCCGAAATAGAGGCATATTTTAATTATCGACGGATTTTAAAGGTTCTCGAGACATCATTGGTTTATCGAGGGTCGGTTAGGGATACTTCGATTACCGATCAATTGATTTTCGGCAAAGAGGACGAATCAATTGGTGAGCACGGGACGAATAATATTTCGCAAAATGACATATCTGATTCGACATACCGGATTTGGGATATTGAATTATTGGATACAGGCAATCAGTATCTTATTTTTCCGGCCTTTGAATCAATTCCGGTCAGACTTTCCAAAACCGAAGAGGGAGTCAATCTTTATAGTCTAAATGGTGATAGGTTCGAAAGTCCGGTCGTTATCGATTTCGTCAATAGCCTGAGTCTTCCCGATGGCGAGTACGATCTTGAAGGACGATTGATAGGTTATCGGGGGAAAGAGCGGCAATCGATTGCGGAGTTATTAAATTTCATTAACGGCCATTCAAGTACGGTCAGGCGGATCGAATTGAAAATCTGCGGACTTCGGGACGGTTCTAATGAGTTAATCAATGATCTTGATGGAAAGACTCAGTTTGGAATGTTGAATAAACTTTTTAAAGGTCATCAGGAATTATTGATTCGATCACAAGTGGTTTTCGGCTATGATTTAAAGGAAGCAATTGAAAAATATTCAACCCGGTGCGGAACCGAGATTGTCGATTGTACTACCGGAAAGAAATATCATCATACAATTGGCAAATTGATTCAACTTACGATTAAACAAATTGAAGAAAACGGAAACGGTTATCAATATTTATGCACCGGCCTAATTGATAATCATGCTGTCGAGGTCAGTAATAAAGTAGTTGATAGAAAAAAGCATCAGGTTGGTGATGTTATCGAGGTTGAAATATCAGGTTTAAAACTTGTTGATGATAAACTACAATTAAACCGGCCACGCATATCGGCCAATCTTAAATCTTCCCTCAATATTATTAATTCGGCCTTCATATTATATAGCAATAACAAGAAAAAGACAGCATGGCATTACTATTTGAACCGACTGGGCGATGATGAACTGATATTTACGATCGCTGACAGCTCGGGACAAACTCATTATCTGATTAACAATTATTCTCGGAATTTATATGAGAATAATCGGCGGTTTCTGGCTGACCGATTGGATATTTCAGCAATGGTTGCCAATCCGAAACCGAGTGGATGCGTTGAGGATTGTGAGTCAGATAGTAAGGCTATGCGTTTGGCATTAAGCGGGCAATGGCGCGGTCGGCATATTATCCGCCCGGTTATCATTCGTGGCGGGTCACGCTTTCTTTTTTACAAAGTCGGCGAGAGGGCAGGTGTCTGATGAATGATATGAATAATAATGAGCCAAAATCATCTCCGTTTTGGATCAATAAAACGGTGTTGAATTTTATTGTTGTCCTGTTCGGGATGATTGCGGCCTATTACACGACAATCGGCTCGATAAAGGTCCAAATGGCCGAGAAAGCGGAAAGTGCACTGGTTAAAGCGATTGATAAAAAACTGGGGGAACTGGAGGTTATCATTGTCGAGAATCGCGTTTCGAAAGATCAGTTTTTTCAATTTCAAAGAAGTATCGAATCACGACTAAATCGTATCGAGTTTTATTTAATAGAGAAGGGGTCATAAAATGAGTAAGAATAATGTGGAAAGCGACCTGATTAACAGGACGATTAACTATATCGCAGAGGGAAAGATAGAGCTGATTGATTTTGACAAGCTCGGGCAGAATTTGAAAGAGATTCACCGGCAAAATCTTGATCGCGAGTCGGACAGCGATGAGCTAGTTTTGCTAAAATATGAATATGCTTCGAGAATAATCGGGATGGCCAAAGCCAATCTGGCTTGTCGGCCCAATGATGATGAGGCGAAAATTACCGAGCTTTTATCCGGCAATTTAAATAGAGTCGGTTGTACCGAGTTAATTAATTACTATCAAAAGACAGCGGCTCGATTTCGGAATAATTTCCCGGCCTCATTTAAATATCTTGGTTTCCCCAATAGTGTTTCCCACCGAAAGAATTGGCGGGAGCATAAAATATAACAGCGGGCGGTCGCCCCTTCGGCAACGCGGGATTGTATCCCTGCCGTTTTAATTTTAATATAGGAGAATAAAATGACAATCAGAGAGCATAATCTAGAATCGGTGGCGCCGGTTCTGGCGACTTTTAAGATATCCCAAACCAGCGAAGTCGATGACTTGAACGACAGCGATATCGGATGTGCGGTAGCATTGACCGGCAACCATGAAGTGGGGCCGTGTGCCAACAATTCGACTCTTTTGGGCAAATTAATCGCCCTTACTCTAACCGACAATGATAACGGCGAAAGATTGGCAACGGTGCAAATTGGCGGAATCTGCCGCTTGCCTATCACCACAACTTATCCAACTATCGGAGACCGGGTCGTAGGAGGGACCAGCGGGACAGTGAAACAGGCTCCGGTTTTAACCGGCTATGATCCGGCCGGGGGGAATATTGCCCGCGGGACGGTTTTGGAAGTCAGTGGAACGAGCGACTGTACTATACTTTTAAACTAAGGAGGTTTTTGTGGATTTTAATAGATTTTTACAATCAGGTATTTTCGCATCGGCCCAGCGCGATCTGGCCGAACGGGAACTGGACGGTCCCGTTGATTTGAGCCGGACGGCGGAGATTGAGATAAGCAAGGAGAGCTATCTTGAAGCCGACGCGCGAGGGATGACGCTTTCGGAACTTTTAGAAACTTCGGAATACGATCCCTCACCGAGCAACAGCCCGCTTGACGCTTTTGAGCGGCAGCTGGCTATAGCCGGAATTCGATTGGGCGGTAAAAACCCCACTTTGGTAGATCAGTTTTATCAGAAAGCGCCGGCTTTGATGCCGGAATTTATTTTACGGGAAATCAAAAAGGGTCAGTCAATGCGCCCGGAGTTATCATCCCTTCTGGCCAATTCCACTACCGTCAATAATAATCGTTATACCCCGTTTCATATTGATACCTCATCGACTGACAGGTTCTCGCTACGTCCAATAGGCGAGGGAGCCGAAATCCCGGCGCTTTTGGTGACCGAGCAAAATCATGCCATCAATGTTCCGGAATACGGCTTGGGTCTGAAAGCGAGTTATAAATCGCTTCGCTATCGGACAACGGCGCAATTCCGCGTTCTTTTATGGTACATCGGTTTTAAAC
>JBDRRI010000277.1:0-10049 GCA_043825815.1 Candidatus Zixiibacteriota bacterium | reverse complement strand
AATGATTGGTTTCACAAGATGGCAAGGTTCGCGTCTCTTTTATCCAGGGCAGATTTGTGCTGTGATACTCATTGCAGTATTTATTGACTTTATATTCTATTGGGGTAGGCAATTTATATTAAAGATAAATCAGAGGGATTAGTCACATTTGTATGGAAATGATTTTGATATTATGTAAATTGCTATCCTTAAACGTGAATCAGATTAGGATATTGTTATGAATATCATAGATAGTTTATTTACTAGAAATTTCTTTCGTAAAAGAGATACTATTATTCCCTCAATAATTATTATTACTGCTACCATTATTTATTTTATTAACACATACCCCCTAATGAACTGGGTAATTGACGACGCTGGTATCACATATGTTTACGCCCGTAATTTGGCATCAGGTCACGGATTGGTCTATCAACCCGGTTTCGATGCGGTTGAAGGGTATTCAAATTTTCTATGGGTTCTTTTACTTGCGCCATTTTTTGCCCTTAAGTTGTTTGATCCATATCTGACACCAAAAATAATCGATCTTCTCCTCGTTGCTTTTATGTTTATCCAAATATATAAGATTTTAAGATTCTATACAGGGCGAAACTATCTTATTATGATCGGTGTCTTTGGCGCAATTGTCTTTAATGCACCATTTGTAATTTGGGCATGTTCGGGCCTGGAAAATGCCCTATATTGTTTCTTAATCATACTATTATTAAGCAAAATTATAATTCCTTGTAATGATTTTATATCATCGAATAATAATCCCATAATATTGGGAATAATTGCATTTCTAATTTCCATAACACGTCCCGACGGCGTAATGTACTTCGTCGTATTGCCACTGGCTTTAATAATTGCATCCATAGTAAAGGAATTTAGCGTTAGAGATATACTTCGATTTGTTGGAAAATATTTAATAATCCTGGCGGTTACTTACGGTGCATTCTTAGGCTTTAGATTAATATATTTTGGAAATATATTACCAAATACTTATTACGTTAAAAGAGTATCCGTTCTAAAATCATTATTGGATATATTTTCATTAAAGGGCCCTTATTTAAATAAATTAATTGAATTCGTTTCAAGTGTCTCGGGAGAAACCATATGGCCCATAGCGATTGTTGTTATAATCACGATAACTATTTTGGCCCTTAGAAGAAAAATTAACAGATTTCATAATATTGTTTTATTATTCTTCCTCCTAACAGCCGGTTTAATTTATATGATTTTACCGGTAGATTGGATGGGAGAGTTCAGATTCGCAGTTCCTTTCTATCCCTTGTTATATATTTTATTATTCGTTTTTTCCTATCATATAGTAGACAATTGGCTGCTGAGTAATAATTATAAATGGGTGATTTATACATTTGCGACGATTGTAATGATCTCAGTTACAATTATGACAAATGGTGAACGACTGACCAAATACCAATCCAGTCCACCGGTGAGATTTTCGGTTATCGCTGAGAGGTATGGTAAAACTTTTAATGAATATGCCAATGCTTTTGGAATTGATAAAGGTTCCTTGCTTGTACCGGATATAGGCGGTACCCTTTACTATTCGAAGTTGACCATTTATGACTTGGGAGGATTATGCGATACCACGATAGCCAAATATCGAGGCAAAGATCAGCAAATATTTTTCGATTATATATTCGAAAAAACCAAGCCGACTTTTATCCATACCCATGGATATTTTACGGCCGTTTCCAAATTCGATGATGATCCCCGTTTTAAAAACGACTATGTAGCGATAAGTGAATACACGGATGAATATGTTAAAGCAAAATATAGGGAAGAACGAGTTTCGGGAGACTTCGTTCGCAAAGATGCAATTGAAGGCAAAGAATCGGTCTTAGATTCAATAAAATCATTATAATTCGATTACTATCTCGGCATCGTTAAGGACACGAAAATCAATCTGCCCAAAATATAATTAAGAGCCAATATTGATTCCATAAAAAAGGCCGCCCATTTGGGCGGCCTTATAAAAGAACAAACAGTTTGTTTAATTTAAGTATGCTCTCAGCGACCGGCTCCGCGATGCATGTCGCAGACGACGAATCGCTTTTTCTTTGATCTGACGGACCCTTTCTCTGGTTAACGAAAAACGAGCGCCGATCTCCTCCAATGTTAACGCCTTTTCGTAATTCAGCCCGAAATAAAGGCTGATAACCTCCGCCTCGCGCGGGGTCAGCGTATCGAGTGCTTTCTCGATTTCCAGCTTAAGCGAAAAATCAAGAAGCTCCTCATCCGGCGCCGGCTGAAACTCATCCTCGAGAATGTCGATCAATGAGTTATCCTCCGAAACCGAAAACGGGGCGTCCAGGGAAAGATGCGTGTTCGAAATCTTAAGGGTGTCGGACACTTCCACTTCGGTCAGCGACAACTCTTTGGCGATTTCGTTCGGCGATGGTTCTCGTCCCAAACCCTGTTCCAGCGAACTGGAAATTTTACCGATTTTATGAAGCGTTCCCACCCGGTTGAGGGGAAGCCGTACGATTCGGCTTTGCTCCGCCAGAGCCTGCAGGATTGCCTGCCGAATCCACCAGACGGCATAGCTGATGAATTTAAAACCTCTGGTCTCGTCAAACCTCTTGGCCGCCTTAATAAGTCCTATGTTACCTTCATTAATCAGGTCGGCCAATGACAAGCCCTGATTTTGGTATTGCTTTGCAACGGAAACAACGAAGCGAAGATTGGCTTTGGTTAATGCTTCCAGGGCTTGTTGTGATCCCTGCTTTATTTTTTTGGCCAATCTGACTTCTTCCGCCGCGTCGATTAGAGGCGTCTCCCCGATTTCCCGGAGATATAGGTCCAACGACCTATCTTCGTCTCGGTACTTTAGCGATTGCTTTGCCACCGTAACTTAACAAACCTCCTTAGCGATTGTCCGATTTCTCATCATACAATCTGTTTCAAGGCCTAATCGCCTTGTATTCTATTGACCCTCTGGGATCGACCAGCAATAACGGAATCGACTTTTTGCCGATTCTGACTGTTTCCATTAATGCCAATAGATCTTCCAGATTTTTTACTTCTTTATTATCAATCTGGGTTATAATCGATCCGGGCAGGATGCCGGCCCGATACGCCCGAGATCCGCGTTCCACCCGATAGATATATACACCAGGAAAATAATCCGATCCTATTTGTTGCGCGATATACGGCGTAAAATTAAGCAGTTCCATTCCCAACCAGGCGTAAGGCTGATTGGATTGTCCCGTGTTATGCGTCTTAGCAAATTCATCGCGATCAACAATCTCTGTTTTTACTGTCACCGTCTCGCCCTGCCGAACCAACTCAATGGTCGACTCGCCGGTTTTCGGCGCCGTCGAAATTAATACGGATAGATGATCCGAATCGATAATCTCTTCGCCGTTAAATTTTAATAATAAATCACCGGTTTCTATCCCCGCTTTTTGTGCGGGAGAATCTTCAACCACCGACTGAATATAAACGCCCCGGACCTTATTCAATCCATTTTCACGGGCAATTTTTTCATTAACATCGGCCAAAGATATGCCGACCCATCCTCTTGAGACTTTACCGGAGGCAATCAGATCGGGAACAATCGAACGGGCTAGATTAATCGGAATCGCAAAACCGATACCGACTGACGTCCCGGTTGGTGATGAAATAGCGGCGTTGACGCCGATCGCCTCGCCCTTAAGATTTAAAAGCGGCCCGCCGGAGTTGCCCGGATTTATTGAAGCATCGGTCTGAATATAATCCTGGTAGCGGGGAGTATCATTGCCAAAACGCAAATTAGAACGCCCCTTGGCAGAAATTACGCCGACCGTAACAGTTCGATCCAGACCCTGTTGAGGAAACGGATTGCCGATTGCAATCGCCCAATCACCGACATTTATTTTTGACGAATTGCCAAACGGTATAATATTTATTTTCTCCTCTGGTTCAACTTTCAAAACCGCCAAATCGGTTTGCGGATCGCCTCCGACCATGATGGCGCTGTAATGATACCCCGATGAGGTGCGGACCGATATTTTATCAGCATCGCGAACCACATGATAATTAGTCAAGACATAACCGTCCTCACGAAAGAAAAAGCCTGATCCGCTGGAAGTAGACGGTTCTTGCGGAATCTGGAAGAAGCGCCAGAAAAAGTCATCGTGATAAGTACCTTTGACAGACTGCTGAGCCTCGACATTAACGACCGCATCCTTGACGTTCTCAATAACGCTGACAAAGGGCGATGAATATTCGCCGTCATTATCTACCACTAACGGATAACCGCCGGTCGGTTGATTGGCCAAAGAATGATTGGTTAAGTCAAAATTGGAGGTAAGTACAACTCCAATAATGATGCCCAACAAACCTATAAAGCCGATTGAAAAATAGCGGGATTTTGCCCCCATAAAAAAAGACGGTCTCCCCTTCAATTTTCATTCCTCCAAAAACAATACAGCCCTTTATAATACGTATTCTGTTAGTTATTGTCAACAGAATTGTTTATTTATTCAAATTTAATATCATTTTAATATTATACTCATACGGAAAGACTTTGTTTCGTTTGTGGTTAAATTCTGTATTTTCCGGCATCTCTCTACGGCGCAGCCAGTTACAAATAAGCCAAAAAAGTGACAGAATTTCATATCAGTGATTGACATGCCCGATATCACTCGGTAACTTATTAGGTTATATGAATAAGATTTCTATCAAAAAGAAAATCATAGAATATGGCGCCCGACTATATAAAAGCGGGCTGATTGCCTCCTCTGACGGCAATATTTCGGTCAAAATCAAAATCAATGAAATACTGATTACGGCGTCAGGAATAGCCAAGGGATTTATGACGGAAGATAATATAATTGAAATCAATTTGAGGGGCGAGAATACTTCAAGCCAGAAAAAACCGTCATCGGAATATCTTATGCACACTTTTATATATATAAATCGCCCTGATATCGCCGCCTGTGTTCACGCCCATCCCCCTTTTACGACTGCTCTTTCAACCGTCAATCTGGTTCCGCCGGTATCTCTTCTCCCCGAAGCGGTTATTACGATAGGCGAGATAGCGCAGATTCCTTATGCTCCGGTCGGAACGCCGGCCGTCCCTCGTCAAATCGAGCCATATATTTCGAATTGCAATGCCTTTATACTAAAAAATCACGGGGTTTTGACAATGGGGGCTGATCTTGACGAAGCCTTCAATAGAATGGAAACAGTTGAACATTTGGCGAAAATTTTTTATATTGCCAGGAGTTGCGGCGAACCTGATCTGCTCGAGCCCGATGAAATAAAACGGCTGAGAAATCTATAAATTCGCCAATTATAGGGGAACGAATCATGATTAAAAATATTATTTTGGACAAAGCTGACCGGCTTTATCATTTGCCGTTTGATCTTGAAGATTTTTATCCCAAGTTGACGCTGAAAACCGGTGAAAAGAAAATAAAAACAATTGATCTGAGTCATTTTAGTTGGAATATTAAAAGTAATACATCTGATTTTAAATCACCGTTTGATTTGTCTGATTCATCGGATTTAGAAATATTGAAAGAGGCTATTGCCGAATGGTTTAAAAGCGCCTATGATATTTCTGTAAATCCTCGGAAAGAAATTTATGTCGGACAAGGCATCAACGGCATTATATGTGATATCTGCGTGGGTTATATCGAATATGGCGATATTGCCCTCTGCCCCGAACCCGGTTTGCCGTTTTATAAAAGACTGACGGTGCTGGCGGGAGGCGTACCCGTTACATATCCTATCTATTCCAAAATCGATTTTAAACCCTCGCTTGGCCGTCTCGATACCAATTTGGGCAAAGCCGCCAAAATTCTTTTCCTTAATAATCCTAATAATCCGATCGGCTTTAATCATGATGAAACTGAAATCGAAGAGTTAATACATATCGCTTCCAAGAAAAATATTTTTATCGTCAACGATGCCGCCTATGCCTCGCACGCCGAAGGAAAGTTTGTTCCAATTAGATCGATTCCGGGCGGAAGTAAAGTCTCTCTTGAGGCTTTTTCGATCCCATTCACATTTGGATTGCCGTACATCCCTCTTGGTTTTGCGGTAGGCCCGATCGATATTATCAACACGTTAAAAAATATCAGAAAAACGACCAAGCTGACCCTTCCAAAAATCTGGATCAATGAAACAATTCAGGCTATTAATAATTTTCCAAATAGCAATTTGACGGAGATTCAAAAACAAATCAGCCAATCTCGTCTGGCAGCCGAAAAATTTTCAGATAAAATGGAGTGGGATGTAATCGGAGGCAAATCAGCCCCGTTTATGTGGGTGCGGATTCCCGACCGAAAACAATCCATGTCTTACAGCACCGCGCTCTTGCGGCGAAAGAAAATTTTAACCCTCCCGGGAACCGCCTTTGGGGAAACCGGTGACGGCTATCTTCGTATTTCGCTAACTGTTCCACCCGATGATTTTAAAACAGCCGGTGAAAGAATGGAACAAAAATCAGTTTAGACATCAAAAAAAATTGATATAAAATGTTTGAGGTATAATATGGATGTTATCAGACTTGAAAATATGGTGTTCTACGGTTATCACGGAGTTTCCGCCGCTGAAAAAGAAACCGGACGAAGATTCGAGGTCGATTGCGAGCTGGAAACCGATCTGGCTCCCCCGGGCGAAACTGATCTTTTAAAAGATACCGTCGATTATGTTGCCGTTTATCAGAAAATTAAAGAGGTAGTCGAAGGCAAAGCCTATGCCCTTCTTGAGTCGCTGGCCACTCATCTGGCAAAAATGATCCTTGAAGAATTTGATGTTTTTCGCGTAACCCTGCGGGTTCGCAAGATTATTCCGCCAATTGCCGGCAATATTGATCATATTGAAATCGAAGTCACCCGCCATCAGGGTGATACATCCAAGATTTTGGCCGATAATGAAAATAAAGATTAATCCAAGGAGTAATTATGCCCCAAAATAATGTTTATTTGTCATTAGGCTCAAATCTGGGCGACCGGGAACAGAATATTAGCAGAGCTATCAGATTATTATCTGAAATGGAAGGATTCGAGTTAATCCGAGCGTCTTCGATTTATATAACCGAACCGGTCGATATGGACGAGTCGGCGCCGACTTTCTTTAATCTGGTTGTTAAGGGACAGTTTAAGTTTACGCCCGCGGAACTTCTCAGCAATATTGAAAAGATTGAAGAAAAACTTGGCCGCTCGGACAAGGGAAATTATCAGCCACGGACAATCGACATTGACATTCTTCTGTTCGGCACGACCATAGTAAAAAATGAAAAACTGACGATTCCACACGATAAGATGACTCGGCGCCCCTTTGTTTTGGTTCCCCTATTACAAATTGAGCCTGATTTGATATTTCCTGTTTCGCAAAAGAGATTGGATAGTTATATTTCCCAAAAGGAGAAAGAAAGTTTGATCCTGTATAAGGATTTCGATATAAAATATGTCAGAACCTAACTATATTGCCATTGAAGGCGTCATCGGCGCCGGGAAAACAACGCTGGCCAAAATGCTGGCCGAGGAACTGGAAGCCGAACCATTATTGGATGATGCGATGAACAACCCGTTCATCATTGATTTTTATAAAGATAAAAAAAGACATGCTTTTTCCGCTCAGCTCTTTTTTCTCTTAACGCGATACCAGCAACAGCAAAATTTGCTGGAAAGGGATCTATTTGCGCAACGAATCGTGGCTGACTATTCGTTCATCCGCGATCATATCTTTGCCACCGTTAATCTCAGCCAGCGGGAACTTTTTCTATATGAAAAGATATTGCCTTTGCTTCAGGCCAATATTCCCAAACCGGATTTAACCATCTATCTGCAAACGTCGGCGCCTATTCTTTTGCAAAGGGTGAAAAAAAGAAATTTCGGATTCGAGAAAGCGATTGATTATACCTATGTTCAGGAACTTAATGAAGCCTTTAATTATTTCTTTTTTCATTACGATGAATCTCCCCTGCTGGTTGTCAAAACCGACGATATTGATTTTGTCCAAAACAGCGATGATTTTCAAAATCTGGTCGAATTAATTAAAAAGCCTATTACCGGCAAGAAATATTATGTTCCAGCCGGAAGCCTGGTTTAATTTACTGAGATTACTATGGATAATCAAAATGGCAGGAAAAAAATTACGGTCAGCTCCTTTGTAAATAAAAAATCAAAGGGCGAAAAAATCGCCGTTTTGACTGCCTACGATTATTATACGGCCAAATTTCTCGACCAGGCCGGAGCTGACGCAATTCTGGTCGGTGATTCGGTCGGGATGGTCATCTATGGCCATAAAACGACCCATCAAATGACTATGGAGATTATGCTGGCGCATACCAAAGCGGTATCATCGGCCGTTGAAAAAGCCCTGGTTATTGGCGATATGCCATTTATGTCATATCAGCCCTCGCTTAAAACGGCGGTTAAGAATGCCGGAAGGTTTATCTCCGAGGCGATGGCGCATACCGTCAAGCTCGAAGGCGGCATTGAGATGGCTGATTGCATCAAACGAATTACTGAATGCGGTATCCCGGTAATGGGACATATCGGTATGACCCCGCAATCGATTTTTAAATTTGGCGGTCCCGCTGCACCGCGGGTACAGGGACGGAATGATGAATCGCGCAATTATCTTATCGAATCGGCGCAGGCGCTTGAAACAGCGGGAGCGTACGGCATCGTTCTGGAATTGGTCGCCAAAGAAACGGCCAAAGAGATAACCAATGCAATCAAGATTCCAACTATCGGAATCGGAGCCGGTAAAAACTGCGATGGGCAGGTTTTGGTCACCAATGATATTCTTGGTTTGGTCGATGACTTCCAGCCAAAATTCGTTCGGCGCTATGCTGATTTGGCACATACAATCGAAGAGGCGGCTGGCAGATACATCAAAGATGTCAAAGAGGGTAATTTCCCCGGCGATGATGAATGCTTTACATAGGCTCGATTGGTTATGCCCCACTGCATTCTTGAATATTCCGACAATATTTCTGATAAGCCTGATTTCTATAAATTACTAAACAACTTGAATCAAAAACTCGCCGAGACGGGGCATTTCAAACTTAATGATATTAAGAGCCGAGCAATTCAACATAATGCCTATGTAATTGGCGATAATGATTCCTTCCGTGCTTTCGTTACTCTCAATATCCAGATTCTGGACGGGAGAACCGACGAGGTCAAGACTGGTCTGTCGCAGTTGGCGCTGGATATACTGAAACAATACTTTCCTGAAACTCTCAAAAAGAACAAGGCCAGTCTGACGGTCCAGATAACCGATATCCATCGGGCCAGTTATAAAAGAGAAATAAGTTAATCATTCGAATCTTCGGCACTGTCCGTATGTCAATAATATTCTAATTTCCTGCGTAAATAATTTTATAAGCGAAAATTGACTATATTTAGTATCAACAGTCCTGGCGCTGAAATTATGAACTAATTTTTCTTAACCAGAATGCGATTGATATTGATATCATCCGACTGTTTCATCATCCAGAGATGAGTAATCGCCTTGATAATTTTCTGATCGGTTTTTGACAGGTTTCTGATTTCGCACCCAATTTCAAAAAAACCGGCCATAATTGATTTCTGGCACCATTTGATTTCGGCGTCGAACTCAAAATAATCCTCTCCATCAACTTTTTCCGGCAACTCAATCTGGCACCAAATATAACTGGGAACTGGATATTTTTTGTCGGTAATAATACGAATCCCTTTGATCGACAGATTTTTAGTTAATCCAATCAGTTCGTTTTTGGTTCTATCTTTTACCGCAAACTCACCCGGCGCGGGCCGTCTTATAAATTTTCTCTTATCCGCCATTCTATACCTGCTCATTAATGATTTCGGCTTACATAGTTATTTTCGGCTAAATCAAGTCAGACTTAATCAAGCAACCATCCGAGTTAAAGGCAGACTGGGAGCCACAGCTTCGGACCCGCATATTTTATAAAATTCCGTGTATTATGTTATAATATATTAGGTTACAGCAAATTGGCTTTGTTTTATCGTTTTTTATAATTCGCATCTTCATCTTATCCATTAAAAAATAGTTTTCCCAGTATGTCGTTATAAAAAAGAGGATAAAGATTTAAT
>JBDRRI010000276.1:0-5725 GCA_043825815.1 Candidatus Zixiibacteriota bacterium | reverse complement strand
AGACGATTGGCAACGCGTGGTGTTCCGCGCGACCGACGAGCAATTTCAGAGGCCGACTCTTTATCTATCTCCACCTCCAACAGACTGGCCGAGCGCGTGATAATATTTTTTAATTCTTCCGGCGGATAAAAATCGATATGGTAGTACAATCCGAATCTATCTCTTAATGGCGGAGATAGCAGTCCGGCACGGGTGGTTGCCCCAATCAGTGTGAACCGTTTGAGCGGAATATTGATAACCTTCGCGAAAGCCCCCTTATCGACCACAAAATCAACCTTGAAATCTTCCATCGCCGGATAAATAAACTCCTCGATGGCCGGAGAAAGACGATGTATCTCATCAATAAACAGAATATCGCCCTCGGTCAGATTGGTTAAAATGCCCATCAGATCGCCGGTTCGGCTTAGCGATGGACCCGAGGTCGCGACTAAGCGCGTCCCCATTTCATTGGCGATGATATGCGCCAGAGTTGTTTTGCCCAGGCCGGGAGGACCGTAAAAAAGAACATGCTCGCACGACTCCTCGCGCTTTTTCGCCGCTTGCACTGATACCCTCAGTTTTTCTTTTAAGGCCTTCTGACCAATATATTCATCGAGAAATTTCGGACGAAGCGATAGAATAAAAGATTCCTCTTCCGGTGTTATTTGCTCCCCGGAAACGATTCTTTCCCGGCTCATTTGACGGCCGCCTTTCCGAATTTAGTCTCCTGAGAGAAAATGGTGCTGATCAGATTTTCGATTGTGTCTATTTTCGGATTGTCCTTAATGACCCGCTCTATCATTTTCTCAGCGTCAGTCCGGTTATACTGTAGTTGCATCAAAACCTCAATCGCCTCATCAAACAGATCGGAATGTTCTTTCTGGGCCGAAGTTAGCGGCTGTTCGCCTTTGGATAGGGCAAATTTGGCCATTTTGCCATTCAGTTCGGCGATAACCTTATCGGCCAAACGGGCGCCTATCCCCGGCAAACGGGATAGGGTCGCCGCATTTTTATTCTCAATCGCCGTTGCGATTTCTTTAATCGGAAGGGTGAGGGATTTCAAACCTTTTTTAAAGCCCAATCCGGAAACGGTCGTGAAGAGTTGGAAAAAATCTTTATCGACCGGATTTGTAAATCCAATCAGGCGCGGATAGTGATACGATTTACGGTCACCCGCTTCAATATAATTAATAGTAAACAATAATATTTCCGTTTTAGCCTTATGAGCATTCTTTAACTGTTCAAACAGACCCGATGGTATCATCAGTTCATAGAAGATGCCGTTGACCTCTATAACGACCATCTCTTCGGTAAGTTTGCTGACCGTGCCTTTAATCTGAGATATCATTTATCTTCCCATAAGTGCATTGTGATGACAGAGCGCTACAGCCAGAGCGTCAGCCGTATCCGGCGATTCGATATCATGCTTTAATTCCAGGGCGATTTTAATCATTCTCTGCATCTGCGATTTACTGGCGCGACCGTTCCCGGTCAGTGATTTTTTTATTCTGGTTGCCGAATATGATATGACCGGTACGTTGCTTTTGGCCGCTTGCAGAAATGTTATCCCCCGAGCGTGCGCCATAATAATGGCCGTTTTCGGATGCGCGTAGTGAGAATATAATTCCTCAATGGCCACATAATTCGGTTGATACTGTTCTATTATTTTCCGGATTTCAACGTCAATTTCTTTTAATTTTGTTTCTAAGCTATCGGTTCGCACCGTTTTGATTATGCCGGCCTCAAGGACTTTTGCTTTTTGTCCGTTCGATTTCAAAACACCGTAGCCGGTTATTTGCAATCCGGGATCAACGCCGACAATAATCATTTTAATCGACTCGACTATTATTCGCCGAGAATTTTATTCATAGTTTTTTCATCAATGTCGAAATTGGCATAAACATTCTGGACATCATCGTTCTCTTCCAGCGCTTCATACAACTTTAACATTGATTCCGCCTGCTTCTCGTTCAATTTGATTGTATTCTGAGGCACCATCGCCGTTTCGGCGGAAGTCATTGGAATAGATTTTTCCTCAATGGCCGATCTTACGATCTCGAGATCATTGGGCGCGGTGATAATTTCATAAACATCGCCCTCAAGCTTCATATCAGAGGCTCCCGCTTCCAAGGCGATTTCCATTAGAGTTTCTTCATCACTGACCGTGCTTTCAACGGTAATGATTCCCTGTTTATCAAACATCCAGGCGACACACCCATTCTCGCCAAGATTGCCATTATATTTTGAGAAGAGGTGCCGCACTTCCGCCACCGTCCGGTTTTTATTATCGGTCAAACATTCCAGAAAAACCGCTACGCCGGCCGGCCCATAACCCTCATAGGTTATCTCTTCATAAGTCACCCCGGGAAGTTCCCCGGTGCCTTTTTGAATCGCCTTCTTTATATTATCCGCCGGCATATTAGCGCCTTTGGCAATTGCGATTGCGGTTCTGAGACGCGGATTGGAGTCGGGGTCTCCACCATTGCGCGCGGCAACGGTTATTTCTTTTATAAGCCGGGTAAACATCCGACCGCGCTCGGCATCTGCTTTACCTTTTTTACGCTTAATTGTCGCCCATTTTGAATGGCCGGACATAATTACCTCCAAAATGTTAAAATAGAATTTTTATTAAAATCAACAACCAATGTTTAAAAGTAATATTTTTGGCGGATATAATCAAGCGGATTATATTAAATGTGACATTCTTAAGAGTGATTTAATAGAGTCGGTTTTTACACTTCGGTCCGGTATTTTTCAGCGAATTCTTCATTCAAGAGGATAATTGCCACGCGGCGGTTGCGGGGGTCGGCGGGATTGGCCGGAAAACGAGGCATCCGGTCGGCGAATCCGCGAATTTCAACAATCTGACCATATTTCAATCCGGCCGATTCCATCAGTTTGCGGGCGCTGTTGGCGCGGTCGGCGGAAAGTTCCCAATTGGAATAATTGAAAGTGCCATAAGTCGCTCCCTTGCTGTCAGTATGTCCTTCGATTATAATCAGGTTGGGAAGATTACTCAACTCCTGAGCAATGGCGGCGAGGAGAAGCGAAGTGCCTTTTTTCAGGCGGGCGCTTCCCGGATCAAAGAAACTGGCATCTTCATTGCCCGATTCTATCAATTGGATGCGAAGTCCCTCTTTGGTTATTTCAATATCAATAAAATCTTTTAATTCTCCCAGTTCGGGGATATGCTCAATCGCATCTTGAATTTTTTTGGCGACATCAAGCATCGTTTTTCGTTCTTCTTCCAGGCGATCGGCCAACTGCTTCTTGCCAATTTTGCCGACGGGGGCCGAACCGCCCTGAAGCATACCTTCGCCTTTTCCGATTGCCTTCATGTAGCCGACGGGATCCTGGAAATAATCCTGGACCGCCTTCTTGACTTCATCCCCCTGACTGACCAGCCACATGACGAGAAAGAAAGCCATCATCGCCGTGACAAAATCGGCATAGGCCACCTTCCAGGCGCCGCCGTGATGGCCGCCGTGCCCGCTTTTCTTCTTAATGACAATTATTGGCTGTTTATCTTTGCCGTCTTCAGCCATAATTTTTACTTTCCTGCCTTGGCGGCGCGACAAGCATCTTCAACTTCGGAAAATCCCGGACGAACATCAGCCGGAATAACCCGCCGGGCAAACTCAATGGCAATCGAAGCAGCAAAACCTTTATGAAAAGCGAGCAGACCCTGCTTTAAACAAAGATAGTATTTGCTGTCATTATCGGTCATGTGGCCGATATTCTGGGCCAAAGGTTGCACCATGCCGTAAGATAACAAAATACCCAAAAAGGTTCCAACCAGCGCGGCGCCGACACTGTGGCCGATCATCTCCGGCGGTCCGCCGATCTTACCCATCGTAATGACCACCCCGAGAACCGCCGCGACAATACCGAGCCCGGGAAGAGCATCACCGATAGTTTGCAATGAGGAGGAGGCTTTCATGGCCTCTTGATGATGCAGTTCCAAATCGAGATCAAGCATGGCATCAAGGTCATGTTCCGGAACGCCGCCCATAATAATCAGCCGCATGGTATCGGCCATAAAATGAAGGGCGTGATGATTTTTCATAAATGAACCGTACTTGTTTAAAACGGCGCTTTCTTCGGGATTTTCAATATGGGTTTCCAATCCGACCAAGCCGTCCTTGCGGGCGACATTGAACAGTTCATACATCATCACCAGCAGGTCAGTGTAGGCCTGTTTGCTGAATCCGGAACCGAATATTTTGGTCAGCTGGCTGATAATCTCTTTGAAAATTTTCATGGGCGTCCCGCAGAGAAGGGCGCCGATGGCGGCCCCGCCGATAATAAGAAACTCCGCCGGTTGCATAAGAACAGCAAGTTGTCCATGTTCCATGAGATAGCCGCCGATGACTGCGCCAAAGACGATTATGAGTCCGACAATTGCGAGCATAATTCCTCTATTAGTAAAAATTCCTTTTTTTACACGCTTTCTCTCATTATCGACATAATTGGTCAAACCTGAACGGATATGAAAAGATTTGCGCAGTTTTTTAAAAATCTATCATATTTTATTTTCATTCATTGGGTTATGGCAAATTGGCTTTGTTTCATTAAAAAAGATAAAAGCGGGTCGAAATCTCGTGCGGTTTCGACAATTTTTCATACTCCAAATTGGCTTTGTTTTGCATATTTTACATTTTTTCATTGTAGTTCTTTTGGAGTAAATTTGTAAATAGGGTCGGTTTAGGCGCTTTGTGTGTCTCATATAATTACCTTTAATGTCTTTCAAAAAAATAATCATCTCTATTTAAGGGGGGGATACAAAATCAACATTGAGTTGGTAGTGAAAATGAAATTGGGGTGTTTAAATCAGCGCAAATGTTTATACTTCGGGCAGACGCCTTCGTCTGCCGCGCACGGAACAACGATAAAGCTAAATGACGAAACCTAACTAAATTCTATTACAAGGTATCGGTTATATTTTGAATGTCAATAGCTATAATAGGCTGAATCATTAAAAGGATAATTAATTTATGAGATTGCCACCCTCCTACGGCGGGCAGACGTCGTTCGCTTTCGGCGCTCACCTCACTATGACAGCTAAAGAAAAACTGTCTAAACCAATATAACTCTGATCAACCCTGATAATAAAATGGGTTTGAAATGGGTTCGTTTCAAGTTATGTTGTTGTCTTTCAACATCAAAATGGGTTCGTTTTTCCAAAAAAGCATTATCAAATAAGCCTCCTTTTATAAAAAATATATGCCTACACAAAGGAGTGAATTACAAATCACGACAAAAGAGGGATTAAAATTGTAAATATTGGTTTAATTGAGCTTTTTTGGAAATATCTCATAGCCTTTCATTTGGTTTAGGATAAAACAAGTTGTGGCCACCCAATCATGATCCACTTTTGTCTAAGCCATTTGCCACTTCTAATGAATCAGCAAGAGTATGAAGAAATATACCATATTTCTTCAGATTAGATGAATACTTTTGCCCCATATCGTACATTGTCGCTAATTCATTGTATATTATAGATAGTTCCTGTTCGTTATCAATTGCCTTTTTTAATATTAGAGCTTGCTCCAATAATTCCTGATTAGGTTGAAAACTCAATATATAACCGTAATAAAGGTATAAAGATATAAGCCAATATCTAGAAATATCATAATCATCTGGCGCAATTCTTGCCGCAGATTCAAATTTATCAAATGATTCCAAAAAGTATTGTGGTGCTGTTTCACTGTCATAACGTTGTGCATATTCGGTTAGCATTAGCCCC
>JBDRRI010000275.1:0-5079 GCA_043825815.1 Candidatus Zixiibacteriota bacterium | reverse complement strand
ACGATTATTGATGAGCTTTGCGGCTGTTGTGTTGTTCCGGGCGATGCCAACCATAATGGTGTGGTTAATATTCTTGATATTACTTTTACTATTGCTTATCTGTATAAGAGCGGCCCGGCTCCGGCATGTATGGACGAAGCTGATGCCAATAGCAATGAGGTGATTAATATTCTTGATATTACCTACAATATCGCTTATTTGTATAAGAGCGGCCCGGCTCCGATTTGCGGAGATCTCGGCCACAAATAATAAGGAATATTTAAAATCCTTATAAATAAAAAGCCCGCCTTTCGGCGGGCTTTTTTGTCGCGCCATTTCTTCCGATTATTTCAGAAGAGTCATTTTCTTGGTGTCTGAAAATTGATCGGCTTCAATATGGTAGAAATAAATTCCGGTGGCAATATCGGAGGCAATCCATTCGATCTGGTGAGCCCCGGCCTCAAGCCTTTCATCGACCAGTGTCGCGACCCGTTGTCCGGCGATATTATAAACTGTTAATTGAACATCACCAGCCGCCGGGAGATCAAATTGAATAATTGTCTTCGGATTAAACGGATTCGGGTAATTCTGGTGAAGTTGATAGTCATTCGGTTTTAAGCCGGAATTGCCATTCTTGGAAGTAGACAATTCGTTTATTTCGATTCGATCACCCATCTGTCCGAATGTAATATCCGGGTAGACGCGAATATCATTCACGTAGAGTTCAACGGTTTCAGAATTTGAGGCATATTTAGCGGTCGTGGCTTGATATTCATCATAGCCGTAAACGGGAGTGAATTTAAGCATATTCCCTGAGTAAATTCCTCGTCCGCAAACGGTGCCGTCCGTCGTTCTGGCTTCAATAACCGAATAGTCTTCAAGATTAGTATTGTCGACCTTGATATTTCGACCATAAACTGAAACCCAGGTTCTTGATGAGACAATCTCTTCAGTACCTTCCGACTTGGTTACAATCGGCATACAGTCGGGATCGTTAATGATGAATCCGGGATATACCAAAGCCCCAAAATTGTGAGCCTTGAGCCAGTAACCATGACCCGGTTTCATATATGTTAGCGTGTTAAAGCCCTCATATCCGGGCAACCAGGTCAAGCCGCCGTTTTCAAATCCCAGAACGGCATCAATATCGGAAATGGATGTATTTAAGGCATCGGCCACCAGGTACTCTTCATTGGGGAAATATCCTATCAGATTCCAACCGACATTATACCAGATTGCTCGGTCCGAATTCATTGGTTCTCCGCATACTCGCAAAACGGCTGGGCAATCCATACGGAACCAATATCCAAATCCCGGAGCTACAAACGGGATATCGGAAAATTCGGGGAGATCCGGATCATAGGTAAAAGCCCCGCCGCTGAACGTTAAAACGACATCGACACATTCTTCAATCTCGGATATAAGGTTTTGAATCGTGTCGATATAAAGAACATTCCAGGAAATCAGATTCCAGCCCTGGTTTAATTGAATTTCCAGACAGCCGCCTTCGGAAAAGCCGCATAGTTGGAAGATATCGCCATTGGCTGTCCAGATAATTTCGACGCTATTTGCCATTTCTACGTTGTTAATGGTAAAGGTTATAATGTCGCCTTCTTCGGCACCTTCATCAAAATTGGTAAAGATGTCATCATGATATATAGCCATGAATCCGAATGAACCGTCGAGCTTGACAACATCATATCCGCATAAAACTCCATCAGGATCATACGCTTTGATAATATCGCCCGGTTGAAGGCGATTGCCGTCAATATGCGGCTCAGCGCAGTATATTGATATCCACTCATTGGTAGGAGTTAATAAGGTGTCCTGCGGTGGTACCGCCTCCCATTCAATAACCGACCACCATTTATGCAGAGAATTTATACTGTCATCGGCGAAAGCATCGTTCCATTTTCCGGGAATATGGGTTGGTCCGGTGCCATTGTAGCCCCACATTGATAAAGCGACATCGGGGCCGTTATTGGGTTCATTGGGAGCCCAATTAGTATATTCAAACGGTTCATCGGTTATCCATTTCCAGCCCATGCCATAATCGTTTCGACCGCCCAGCCAGAATTGGTCTTCGATACTGGGTTGATTGGTGCCGACAATTATACTATCAAAAATGAAATCATTTTCCGCCTGAGACGTCACTGTTGCAAGGTGAGCGGTAACGCCGTTTAAACTGGTTAAGCTGGCTTCAACCATCGCCTCATTCCAGAATAATATCTTAGGCACGACGGCATACCAATGATCGTTACCGCCCTCGCCAACACTCCACTGTTTCAAATTAATATATTCAGTCGAAATTACGGTGTCGGGCGGACCGAATTCAATAATTGACCAATAGCGATGTAAATTATGAATGTCACCATTTGGCAGGGAATTATTCCATTCGCCGTTTAAGAAGATGGCAAGGGCCGTCTCCGTACCAACGTTATTTGGTTCTCCGGGGTACCAATTGGTGTAGGCAAATGGTTCGCCGGTTATCCATTGCCAACTATTTATCCCAGCATCGTATCCGCCCAGCCAAAATTCATTAGGATTGGTTCCGGGAACGATATCATCAATGATTGTTTCCAGAATAAACTGGTTTTCTTCGGGAGAGGTGATCGTCGCAAGATATCCAGTCATACCATTATGCTCATATTGTCCCGCAATTGAGTTAGCGTCTTCCCAATAATGTACCTCGGGATAAATCCCGTACCAATGGTTATTGCCGCCATTTACATCGCGCCACTGAAAGAAATTAACGAGACCAATTATATCGCTCTGAAGATAGGGGATAGCGCCCAAATCATTCCGGGAACCATCAGGATCATTATACATTGGACTGGGATCTCCGGCATCGACACAGGGAGAGGTCTCAAGGTAGGCATAACCGGCGATAAATTCCGGGTTGAGACTGAAAGAACCGATTCCCGGATCAGAAATATTGAGGTAGTTAATAGTATTATCAAAAACATCATTATAGGATAAATCATCAATATTAGTTGCTACATCGCTATCCGGTCGGCCAATTCCGTATCCAACATTGAAGGCGACAATATTATTCTTAATCATGGTCGGACAATAGCCCATAATATTGATACCGCCTCCGGCCGACCTGACAACGGTATTATTTATCAGTCTGGCGGGGGCGATAAGAGAATCGAGTATTAATGAGTCATAGGGTGTTATCACGGTTATAGTGCCCATACTATCGGGGTACTGGTTGTACAGAAGATTATGGCGAATAATTGGGTAGGCATTGTCTATAAATATGCCTATATGTCCGCCCTCCAGAGAAAATCCCTCAAATATGGTATTAATGCCTTCGCCGCTATTCATGGTTACCAGATCGAACTCATTAGAGTTTGTAATTTTGGTGCTCTGGGGTCCCCAAATCGACTTGACAACAATATGTTTTCCTCTAAAGTTTATCGTTTCGGTATATGTTCCCATATCCACCAATACGGTATCGAGGATGTTTGCCGAATCAATGGCCGCCTGAATGGTCGGAGCGTCGCCACTTCCGTCAGCCTTTACAATCCAGGTGCGGCTCATCGGTATTTCGTTTTCGAAAACGGCTAATTTTACTGTCACCAATTTGGGGCCATTAACCACGGCCGGAGAATTGATAATCACGGTATCATAGTATTCGCCGAAAGTCAAACCGGTAACGTCAAATGAAAGATATAAAGTGCCGGGAGCCGATCCCGAATCCTGGCTGAGAGTCAGCCACTCGGCGTTTTTTTCAGCATACCACGTGGTTCCGTCATAGGTCGCCGTTATTTGAATCTGTTGATCGGGCGGATTAGGCCCGCTTTCATAGGCGATGGCGTTGATGAAATTTGGCTGGACATAGATATATTCATAGGGATCATATCCGATATTCCAGCAAAATGGCCCTTCCCAATAGACATTGGGATCCTCAAATATCCAGTCGAAAATATGGGTTGGAGTCACGTCGGGTATACTGCAGGTATCAATGCATAATGTTCCGGGCATGTCGGATCGGAGAGCAATAGATATATAATGAGTGGTGTCGGAATCCAAATTCCAGCCATTAAGTGAAATGGCTGTATGGTTGAGCGTGTCCGGCAATATCCCATCCCAACCGAAACCGTAAAAATCGTTAAGCAGGTTCCAGGTTTCATTCCAGCCGTTGAATTCGAGAATTGAAGAATCGATAAACCCTCCACCGCCCCGCCAATCAAAGACTGAGTGTCCTCCTACATTCCTGTGAAGAATCGAAGTTATAGAACCGTTCGGGCTATAAATTTTCAAAGGAAGACTGAAGCCGAGCTGCGTGGCGTAATCATTTAAAAAGTGGAGATCAATTGTAAATTCGGCGCTTTCAGGGAACGTCCCGGTAGAGTCAGCCTCCGGGACTACGGCCTTGATAACAGAAGCCTGTATCGATGCCGTCATTAGAAAGATGGTCAGGATAACTAAAATGGAAATCCGATACTTATTCATAAATTCCTCCCGTAATTTAAAAATTTAAGTAAAACAAATAGAAGTCTATCATTGCCTGATTTCTTTGTAAACGACGTTTTATTTTGAATATGGTTTAAAATTATTTATCGCTCTTTCCGGTCGGGATAGGCGTTAATTTTGACGAGTTAAATAATTATACTTAAAACTATTTAGATCGTTCCACAAATCTTTTATACTCAATGGCTGTCCAGCTTTGAGCCTGAAAAGTGTCATTTGCTAAACAAATCATTGAAACCATAACCGCAACCTCCTCAATGGGTGCCTTATAAATATATTAATTAAGCTGATTTTAACAAGAACAAAATTAATTCTTGACGGGACGGCTGCAATAATTTATGAGAACTTGACATTCAAATCCAAAGGCTTTATTATTTTTATCATATTTATATGGCGATTTTATAAATTTGTCAAAGGAACCGTTTATAATGAGTAAAGGAGGTCAGATTCTCCATAAGGCAAAAATCTTAAGCAAAAGATTTCTGCCCGATTTTATTATAAATAGTATTCGTTTTCCCGGCCGATTACTGCGTTCCAGAAGAAAAAACACTCAGAGAAAAATGAGCGAATTGATTTCATGCGAAAGACTTGTGGCCGATTTAAGGAAATCCGGAATAGTCA
>JBDRRI010000274.1:0-5180 GCA_043825815.1 Candidatus Zixiibacteriota bacterium | reverse complement strand
AGGGCTATTATACCTAAAATATTTTAATATAAAAGCACTTTTTCCAAAGTAAAACTCCCGAAATTAATTTCGGGAGTTTAAAGCTTTTGGAGCCGAGGGGAGTCGAACCCCTGACCTCTTGACTGCCAGTCAAGCGTTCTCCCAACTGAACTACGGCCCCGTAAAATTAAGTCCGGTAAATATATTCGAAATCATTTATAAGTCAAGGTTTTATTTGGTCAATATTTCCTCTTCCAATTCTATTCCATTTCGAACCCCAAAATCAGGGTAATCATTAATATTTATCATTTTCCCTGCCGCCGTATCAATATAAGAAATGCTTTTTAATCTTCCCAAATTCTGCAATACTTTTCTTATATGATCCGTTGCCTGGCTTATGGTTTTGGCTTTTTCACTTGATTTGGAATCAATTTTCTCCAATTGATCCCGTAACATTTCGGCATTGGCGCTTATCGCTAATAAACTGTTATTAATTTCATGATTTAGCGTTGCGACCGTATGCATCAAAATCTTTAATTTATCATTTTCCGAATCGTACCGCTCAGTATCCTCATTAAAGAGTGAGCCTTCATCAGTTTTCTTGTTTGCGATAATCGAAAATCTTTGGGTATCTTTTTGATGTTGGTTAATTACTTCAACTGTAACTTTGGAATGAATTGCCAAGTTGATAATATTCAGCAATTTATATTTTTGTATATCGTTATCAATATAAATAATTAAATTGTCATATTGGCCCGTCGCCAATTTGATTTTCAACGAATTAATTGAACCGGCAAAATCATTATAATTATTGTTATTGTCATTCAATCGTTCTGAAAGTTGCCCTGATTGATTGCCAACTTCATCAATAAATGAAAAATGCAGCGTTTTTAATTCTGATTTGGACATAAATATTTATTTTTCGGATAATTCAATATGGCATATTACTGAAAACAGAGCATTCCCCATAAAATTCGCACAGGCATTGAGATAATCGCGAACTTCTACCAAATCGCCGTTATAATAAGCCCTGAATAATCCCCAGCAATTTTCCCTGAATATAAGCGGGAATGAAATCTCCATCAAACCGTCGTATTTGCCCGTTCCTTCGCAGATAAACGGTGCCCCATTGATGTTTGCCTCAACCTGTTCCTTTTTCGGGGCCAGCATTTGTAAATTCTTATCCGCGTACGCCATTTGAAACTTACTTCCCAATAACACTGGATTCTGCTTATCGAGTCGATAAAAACCGACCTGGACAATTTTTTCATTCTCGAGAAAATAATCGGCCAAATGCTCAAAGTCGATTTCGCCTTTAATGTTAGTAACAAAATTGAATAATTCGGAATCAATATCCCACTCTTTAGATAAGGCCTCCTCAACTGTGGTTTCGACAATATCAGGTAAAACGATTATCTGATAATTAGCCGGATTACCGGCAATAAAACTCAATGATATAACCGAATGGTGTAAATGCTCCCGATTATCAGAATCAATAAATTTAAGTAAAACTGACTCAAAGAATGTCTCATAATGATTGCGATTATTCAATAGCGCCAATATTAATTCATAGGACTGGATATCGACAAAGTCCTGGATAGATTTCCCAAAAAGTTGTTCACCCTTAATTTTCAGCATTTGCTCCGTTTTTTCATCAACAAAAACAAATTGCCCCACGAGATTTAATTTAAATACGGCGCATCTTTTGATAGAATTGGTATGAGATTTTTTTTGAGCGATCGCGTTCATTTCTTAAATACCTTCAGTCTATATTCTGCAACGGAGGTATTGACATATATCAAATATACTCCGGACGCAATTTTCGTGCCGTTGTTATTAACTCCGTGCCAAACAATAGACCCTGTTATGCTATTAAAATTATCGGAAGATATCTCACAAACTTTGTCACCATTTACACTATAAATTGATATTTCTTCAAAATTTACATCGCCTGCCAGATTATTCGCCCCCAGATAGATTGTAATTGAGTCGGTAAATGGATTGGGGCCAAATGTCAGATTATCATCCGGCGCTATATGAATTTCCAGTTCTGTATATGTATTAATTTCCAATCCGGATGTTCCCGATAGGCCGATTATATAATCTTGGCCAATATCATTGGCGGTTGGAACATAAAATAAATTCGCCGCTCCATTGCCCAAATCAACAAAATCGGCTGAAATCGGTAATCCGCTCGCCAATATACTGGCATTCTCGACAAGGCTGTCAATCGGGCTTGCCAGAGAAATATCAATATTAAGTGTATCTCCAAATCTCATTATATAAGAGGGAATAGAGTCGAATTTTAAAAGTTGAGCCGCTATATAAGTATCATACAGCCCATACCCATAACGGTTAGTCGGATTATCATACCTATCGGCCGATTCCAGAAGCGATTGTTTCAACTCCAGCGGCGTCCATTCGGTTTGGGCCTCTAAAATCAAGGCAATAGCGCTGGCCGTTAACGGCGCCGCAAACGACGTTCCGTTTGATCGAACAAACGTTCCCTCGGCCAGAGCGGTATAAACTCCGACTCCCATCGCCACCACATCGGGCTTTATCCGGCCGTCATAAGTGGGGCCATTCGATGAAAAATTGGCAATTTGTCCGGTGCTGTCAATCGCCCCAACGGCAATCACATTTTCTCCATCAGCCGGTGGCGTTATATAATACCAGCTGTGAAGCGCCTCATTCCCGGCTGAATTGACCACGACAATGCCATTCGCGATGGCCTGCTCGGCCGCAATCGTAATGACCGCCGTCTGGCCATCAAGATCGGAATAATCATACCAGTCAATATACCCCAGCGATGACGATATAATATCGGCGCCCATCAAATCGGCCCATTCCGCCGCCGCCACCCAGTTGTCCTCCTCCGCCGCTATTTCTGTGGTACCGTCTATTTCAGTGGCGGCCAGAAGCACATCAGCTCCATAGGCACCGCCAACAAACAGACTGTCAATGAAACCAACAATTGCGGAAAGAACTTTCGTCCCATGATCGGTATCTATTTCCGCCAGGCTGATAAAAGATGAATCGGCCACGAGATTGAGACTGTCAAAAACCGGATGGGTCAGATCAAACCCCGAATCAAAAATCGCAATCAAAATTCCCTCCCCGGTCAATCCGATCCGATGCATCTTCGGAATATTGATCAATTCAAGTTGCGTATACGTTTCACCATAAAAATCGGCTGTCCCCGGTACCCCCTTAAAAGTTCCTCCCTCTTGGGGAATAAGCTCGGCCTCATCATCAACCGGCCGTCTTATCATTTTGCCCACCGGGCTAATCTCCGCCACAAACGGCAGTTTTGCGATATCCGCAATAACCGCCTCATCAACCTCCGCCGATACGGCATTGAGCCACCGCGAAACCCGCTTTATTTCCGCTCCCGATGCCTCTAACCGCTGTATATAAGTCTGGCTGACCGGAACATCGGCCAATCCGAATAAGTCGGAATTGCGCGTCCGTTTGGCTCTCCGCTCAATTGACCTGGCGCTGAATTCCGAATGAAGATTATCAAGCGCGCTCTTGAAAGCGCCATTATCATAAATCTCCTTATCCGTAAAGAAAACCCAAACCTTGATCGCCTCACCGCCATTATCGCCAAACATTTTATATATCTGCGGGCTTATCTTTTCCACCTTGGTTGAAATCTGAAATTCCGCTTGGCCAAAACCCATCTCTGCGATTAATAATGCCACAAATATAATTACTATTCTCATCTTCATAATTTCCTCTATAACACCTTGCTTAAAAATTCCCTGGTTCTTTTTTCCCGAGGATTATCCAGAATATCGGCAGGTTGCCCCATTTCAACAATCTTGCCCGCATCCATAAATATTATCCGGCTGGCCACCTCCCGCGCAAATCCTATCTCGTGCGTCACCACCAGCATCGTCATACCCGCCGCGGCCAGATTTTTCATCACCTCTAATACCTCCCCGATCATCTCCGGATCGAGCGCCGAAGTCACCTCGTCAAATAACATAATTTTCGGATCCATCGCCAAAGCCCGCGCTATCGCCACTCGTTGCTGTTGTCCCCCGGACAACTGTTTCGGAAAAGCATCCTTTTTATCATACAATCCAACTGTCTTTAATAGCGATAAACTTTTATTCAAAGCCTCCTCCCGGCTCCGTTTCCGCACCACCCTCTGCGCCAGCATAATATTCCCCAGCACGCTCAAATGCGGGAAAAGATTAAACTGCTGGAACACCATCCCGACTTCCAGTCGAAGGTCATGTACTTTTTTATGACGTTTATCGACCGTTATTCCGTCAATAATAATCTCGCCCGAATCATGTTCCTCAAGAGCGTTGAAACACCGCAACAGGGTTGATTTGCCCGAACCCGATGGCCCAATAATACAGACCACCTCGCCCCGGTCAACCGACAGCGAAACGCCGTCGACAGCCGTAATATCGCCGAATTTACATACAATATCGGTCGCTTTGATAATCATACCGATTTGCTCCCATACCCCTCGATCGCATATTTCCGTTCCAATATCTTGACCACCTTCGAGAGGCTGATTGTCATCAGTAAATATATTACGCCAACCAAAAGCCAGGTCTGAAAATCGACAAAATATTGCGAGTAATATTCCCGCCCGGCCCTGGTAAGTTCCCGCATTCCGATAATCGAAACCAGCGAGGAGTCTTTCAGCGAGGCTATAAACTCATTGGCCATCGGCGGTATTACTATCCGCAATGACTGCGGTATTATGACATGAATCAAAGTTTGAAACCGGGTCATCCCCAGCGATTGCGCCGCCTCATGCTGGGCTTTGGAAATCGCCTCGATCCCCGATCGGAATATTTCCGCCAGATAAGCCGAATAACAGATTCCGACCGCCAGAACCCCGGCCGTGAATCGATTCAGGCTGAAAAATCCGCCGATCCCGAAATAAATAAAAAATATCTGCACCAGAAGCGGTATTCCGCGGATTGAATTGATATAGGCCCCGGCCAGAACCGAAACCGTCTTTATTTTGGATAACCGGAGGATGCCGATAACCAGCCCCAGAACCAGAGCCAGCGCGAACGAATTGACCGTTATTAAAACCGTATATGGAATGGCCGGAATAAGATATTTTAAAATATCCCAATAAAGAATGATTTGCCCGCCGATCCAATCCAGCAATTTATTTCCTCCAATGAAAACACAAATGTAATAATAATCCGCTTTCAGCGCAAGCG
>JBDRRI010000273.1:0-5020 GCA_043825815.1 Candidatus Zixiibacteriota bacterium | reverse complement strand
AAATCCTGTTAATGAAAAAAGATCCCAATCGCGCGGCATAGACAACTGAGGATCAACTACAAAAATAAAGCCTAATGAACATATTCCGGTAATTCCTAAAAAAATATTGATTGACGAATTTAATATTGGTTTTTTTTGCATTATTGCGGCGACAACAAAGAGTGGAAACAGCGGCGACAGCAATAATAATTGATTAGCGATATCAATAAAATGGGTGAAAGAGAAAATGTAATAACTCGGTGTCGCCGGCTTGCCCTTGAATAGGGGCAGGAATATATTTTCAAAATAAAGATTGGAATAATATTTTCTGAAAAAGAAATATACTCCAATTGCAGTTAATAATGTGGATAGACCCCAAAAATACTTTTTATACTTGTCATATAGTAATCTCCCTCTGCCTCTCGAGAATAGTAGATAAATAATCGCCGGAGATAAGACGAGCATTTGAAGATGAATTAAGGCACCGAATGTAAAAAATAATAAAACCAATATGAGGTTTCGGCCCGTTTTTAAGAAGGATATGGCGAAATATATTAAACCGGAAAAGCCTATCCAAAGGAGCGGGTAACTTTCAACATATCCGAAAAATAGTAAAAGAGTTCCCGAACCGAAAAGTGATGCGAACGCCAGCAGTCGCATCCGACTATTATTGGATATTATATCTGCTATTAGAAAATAGAACCAGATAGTGATTACACCCGCCAAAACAGCAACGATTCGAAAAGCAGTCTGCGCCGTATCATATCCGGGTGTACCGAGTGGAGATTGTATAAATTTAACAATTAATATTACCAATGCTTCTGTCCAAAGGTAATAGGTGCCGCTTTCGGAACTCAGGTTGGAAAGCATCGCATAACCATCGCCCAGAAAATGAGTTTCCGCGGAAAAGATGACAAACATAAAGCCCATTATTATTACAAAGAAAAGTCTGTAATAATACCTTTTAAGTGAATTGAAAAATATATCTGACGTTTTATCAGTCACACTTTCGAAAAATAATTTTAGTTTCTTTCTACTCTGGAGGTCGATAATTAAAAAAGATACGATTACAAATAAAATAACAAAAAATGTTGGTAAGAAAAGCAAATGGTTGACGCCCCAGAGGCGGCTTTTCGGACTAAGAAATGGGATCAGTTTTAAAATAAAAAGAACAATCAGAATCAAATAATAAAAATTTACACTAAGGCCGGGCTTTCTCATTCATTGCCCTACATTATTATATATTGCTAATAATTTACTTCTCTTTGGCTTCCACCCACCAAGCTTCAAGATCATCAAGAGTGAAATCCTGGAATTTTTTCCCCGATTCCTTTACTTTTTTCTCAATATGGTTAAACCGCTTGGTAAATTTTTGAAGCGTCCTGTTAAGGGCCTGTTCCGGATTTATATCAAGCTTTCGGGCAAGCGACGAGGTCGCAAAAAGCAGATCACCGATTTCATCCTCGAGCTTTTCTTTATTTCTATTCCCGGCCTCGAACTCTTTTTCTATCTCCCCCATCTCCTCTTTAACCTTGGCCAAAACATCGGAAGCGTTTTTCCAGTCGAATCCAACCCCGCCGGCTTTTTCGCCAAAGCGAAAAGCCTTAACCAACGCCGGAGCTGACTTGGGAATTCCATTTATAACTGATTTCTTTTCGCCTGAATTGATTTTGATATTTTCCCATTGATCCCGAACCTGCTGGGGATTAAGATCTTTCTTTTCTCCAAAAATATGTGGATGGCGTTTAATCAGTTTTTTATTGATTGATTCGAGGGCATCATCGAAATCAAACTCGCCCGCTTCCTCGGCCAGCTGGGAATGGAAGGCAATCTGGCAGGCCAGATCGCCCAACTCCTCTTTAAGATGTTGGTAATCATCATCTTCTATCGCTTCGACCACTTCATAGGTCTCTTCGATTAAATATGGTAGAAGCGATTTATGGGTCTGCTTTCTATCCCAATTACATCCGCCCGGAGCCCGGAGAGTCGCCATTATTTTTCGTAATTTATTGTAGGGAGTTAGGTTATCAAACATTTTCAAATATTCCTTGCCAAAATTAATATTCTGTCGATATTATTCTATAATACTGAATCATAGAACCAAAATAAAGTAATTTATCTTGGCATTGCTTGACAAAACGGTTTTATGTCGGTATTTTTTTACGCTTTAAATAAAAGGATTCAAAGTTGACGGAAAATAATAAGAAGACAACTAAGGCTCAACCGTATGACCCTAAAACGGTTGAAAAAAAGTTGAATGATAAATGGATTGCCAACGGATATTTCCATGGCCAGGTTAATGATGACCGGCCATCGTATACGATTGTCATTCCGCCTCCCAATGTAACCGATATTCTTCATCTGGGCCATGCTCTGAATAATACAATTCAGGATATTCTAATACGGAAGCACCGGATGGATGGTTTTGAGGCTGAATGGCTTCCTGGTGCCGATCATGCCGGAATTGCAACTCAGGTTATTGTTGAAAAACTTTTGAAAAAAGAGGGCACTACCCGGCGGGAGCTGGGGCGCGAGAAATTTGTGGAACGAACCCGCGAAGTCGCCTTAAAAAATAAAGACTATATCTTAAACCAGCTTAAAGAGATCGGCTGTTCGTGTGATTGGGAGCGAACCCGGTTTACCCTTGATGAATCGTTGTCGAAAGCGGTCACCCGAGTTTTTATTCATCTGTATGAAAAGGGCTGGATATATCGAGGCAACCGAATCGTCAATTGGTGCATTTCCTGCCAAACCTCATTATCCGATGACGAGGTTGAGCATGAGAATAAAGACGGCCATCTCTGGTATATTAAATATAAAATCAAGGGAAGTGACCAGTTTTTAACGGTGGCGACCACCCGTCCGGAAACAATGCTGGGTGATACCGCCCTGGCGGTCAATCCGAAAGATGCTCGCTACAAAAAATTTGTCGGCAAAACGGCGATCCTTCCAATACTTGAACGGGAACTTCCAATAATCGCTGATAACTATGTCGATGCCGAATTTGGTACCGGCGTAGTTAAGATAACTCCGGCACATGATCCGAATGATTTTGAAATCGGCAAACGGCATGATCTGGAAGAGTTGAATATTCTGAATAATGACGGAACGCTCAATGCCAATGCCGGTAAATTCAAAGGATTGGATCGATATGAGGCCCGCAAGCAATTAGTTAAAGAGCTGGAGAAAAAGGGGCACCTCGAAAAAATCGATAAGTACGATCTCTCAGTCGGCACCTGTTATCGATGCCACACCGAAATAGAGCCATATCTTTCCGAGCAGTGGTTTGTCAGAATGTCGTCGCTGGCTAAACCGGCGATCGATGCCGCCAAATCGGGCGAATTGAGATTTCATCCCGATTACTGGATGAAAACCTATCTTCACTGGCTGGAAAATATCCGCGATTGGTGTATTTCCCGTCAACTCTGGTGGGGCCATCGAATTCCGGTTTATTATTGCGACAGTTGCGGCGAGACCATTGTCGCCGAGGAAAAACCGATTGCCTGTTCAAAATGCGGCAAAAATAATCTGACTCAGGATCCCGATGTTTTGGATACCTGGTTTTCCTCATGGCTATGGCCCTTTTCAACATTCGGCTGGCCAGAAAAAAACAGGGAACTGGAATATTTCTACCCGACCAAAGTGCTGGTCACCGCTTCGGAAATTATTTTTCTCTGGGTCGCGCGAATGGTCATGGCCGGTTTTGAAATGAACGACAAGATTCCGTTTAACGATGTTTATATTCATGGGACGGTCCGCGATGCCAACGGCATTAAGATGTCCAAGTCGCTCGGCAACGGTATTGATCCGCTGGAGATTGTTAAGACTATGGGCGCTGATTCCCTTCGGATTTCACTGGTTCTGGCGACGCCGGACGGACAGGATCCATGGATATCGGCCAATACGTTTGAGATCGGACGCAATTTTGTTAATAAATTGTACCAGGCCTCAAGATTTGTAATCATGCGGGCTGAGGGATGTAAATTGAATATCAATTCGCTTCCCGAGGATGATCTGGTTTTAGTTGACCGCTGGATACTGTCGAAACTTGAAAAAACAATCGCCGACACTAATAAGTACATCAAGGAGTTTAAACTCTCGGCGGCGGCCAAAAATCTCTACAGTTTCACCTGGAATGATTTCTGCTCCTGGTACATTGAGCTGATAAAACCGGACGGACCGGATCAAAAGATTCGGGAAACCTCGCTCAATGTCGCTTTTTATGTGCTTGATCAAATATTAAAACTGTTGCACCCGTTCGTACCGTTTGTGACCGAAGAGATTAACAGCCATCTGAAAGAACTCTTTCCTGAAAAAGAGGAAACGCTTTCATTCGGTCCCTGGCCGAAAGAAACGAATAAATATGCTGACAATCAGTTGGAAGCTTCGTTTGAGTCGATTCAAAAGGTAGTCAATGCCGTCCGTTCAATCCGGGCCGAAATGAATGTTCCTCCGGGCAAGCGGGCCGATCTTCATGTAAGGATATCAGATAAAGAGTTAGGCGACCTGCTTGATAAGTACCAGGGTTATTTTAAATCGCTGGCTAAAATAGACAATCTGATTATCGGTGAAAAAATAAAAAAACCGGGGCTGGCCGCTTCGGGAATAATCTCCGGTGCGGAACTGTTCATTCCTCTTAAAGGACTGATCAATGTCGATGCCGAAAAGACGCGCCTTGAAAAAGAGTTGACTAATCTTAAAGACCAACTGGAAAAGATGTCCAAGAAACTGGCTAATGCCGATTTCCTGAAGAATGCTCCTAAAGATGTTATCGAGCGGGATAAGGGGAAAAAGAAGGATATCGAAGAACGCGTTGAGAAACTCAACGCCAATCTGGAACAGTTATTGGGCTGGTAAGGATAAGCAGAAATATTAAAAGAATAACAAAAGTCCGGCAATGGCCGGGCTTTTTTTATACCATCATTAAATTGCCGTTATAATACTATACAATTTATTCTTGACCTTTCGTTAAACAGCTTATATTATTTATACGTCGCTCTATCGTAGAGCGTCAATCGCAGAGTTTCAATATTTGAATTCC
>JBDRRI010000272.1:0-3456 GCA_043825815.1 Candidatus Zixiibacteriota bacterium | reverse complement strand
ATGTACCTGACCGAAGATATGTTAACTGAGCAGAATCGTGATGTCGAAAATTGGTAATTATCTTTTTCAAATATAATGAATTATATGAAGCAAAATCCTGATATATATATTCTTATTACCGCCGATTATGAACTATTTCTTGGGCGGAATTTTTTAAATAATAATGAAATCCTGTTTACGCCCACGAGGCGAATGATAGAAATCTGTGAGGAACTGGACGTCCCGATAACTTTTTTTGCCGATATCTGTTCGGTCTGGGCCCACCGTAAATATGGACTTAATGAGTATGGGGATAGTTTCGAACGTCAGATGACACAGGCGATTAGGTCCGGTCATGATGTCCAGCTGCACCTTCACCCTCATTGGCTAAATTCAGAATACATAGATAATGAATGGAAAATATCCACCGATAAGATGTATCTGTCGGAACTTGGATTTGGCACCAATGCTGATTCAGCGACTTCAGTAATTAAAAACGGTGTGGATTATCTAAATCAACTATTATTGAAAGAAAATCCCGAATACAAATGCCTCGCTTTCCGGGCAGCCGGTTTGGCCCTTCAGCCGGAAGAGGAAAAGCTAATCGAAGCGTTGGTAAAGCAGGGGATAGCCATTGATTTAAGTATTATTAAGGGTGCGAAATTAAATTTGGATACAATTGTGATCGACTATACTCAGGTTCCAACTCAGGCCAACTGGCATATCTCTTCGGAAAACGGGATTAACCATCCGGCTGAATCCGGAATTTTTGAGATTCCGATACTCACTTTCAAAACTGATCTTGCATCCCGTTTGGGATTTCTATTGCGTCGGTTGCGGGCGGTAGGGATGAGGCGCGGATCCGGGATATCTCGTTCAACCAAACAGACCCGATGGTCGAATATGAAAACATTGTTGTTATACAATCTTCGCTATGTTTTCTCTAATTCATATTTTTCGTTTTCGTGCGATACCAAGGGATATAATCTGCCAATGCTATTAGATGGCTTTGATGATTATATAGAAAGACATCGGGATTCGGAGCGAATTTTTGTTTCAATGATAAACCATCCCAAACTTTTATTCGAGCCGCAATTTCAACTTCTAAAATCATTAGTCGTTGAACTTCGGAAAAAGTATGGTGAACAAATTCGTTTTATTACCGCCACCGAGGCTTGGAAATTGATTTAATAGCCTTGATGATTTCTTTTGCTGGAACCTTGATCCATGAATCATCGGCCTAATTGATAGATTTACGCTTTGGAAGGTTATACAATAATTCCGCGAATTTTTGACCGCCGTCATCATTTAAATGATCCTGATTTGCGAAATATTGATTTCGATTTTTAAAAGAGTCAGTATAATCCAGAACATCAATTCCATTTGATTTCAAAACATCTTCCGCCCCATAGGTTTTGCCATCCAATATTTCAACATATTCGGATGACAGGGGGAATTTTACGCCAATTAGAGTAATCTTATTTTCTTTGCAGGTTTCTATGATTTCTAAAAGCGAAATTTTTAAACTATCTGAATGACCAGCGGCCGGGAATTGTGACAAAGCTCTTTGTTCGGAATTACTAATTCTGTCTTCTTCGCTCATTTCATTCCAGGGTATAATCTCTTCATGATTATTGTCGTTATCAACGGTTTCAAAAATTCTCTCAGCCATTTCAAAAACATACCTTCGAATAACACTTCTGGTATTCGGTTGAAATAAGACCAAATAATATCTAAGATATCTGTCTTTTAAGTATTCATAATAGTTATCATATTCATCGGGAATACTATAAATTAAAGATCTTTCCTCATTACTTACGATTTCTCTATATGGACTTAAAGTATGATCATCGGCCGTCAAATAGACAGTATCTAATTTTACTTTTTTAATCAAATATTTGAGTTTCCTATTCATATCGAAATAGGAATCACTTTCCGCGGAAAAATTGTAGACCCCGTATTTTTCGGTGAAATTCTTCAAGGGAACGCCATGTGAATCTGACAATAAATATGTTTTATATTTTAATGAATGCTTGGAGTAAGCGCCGAAATATAGCTTTTTACCGACCATAAACAGAATCATGTTAATTCCAAGCAGTATGATCAGGAAAAGCGCGGTCTTCTTTAAAAACTTGTTCATAACATCCAATCATCCATTTAAAATTGAAAATATATAAACTCTATATTTTCGTCGAAATTACCAAAAAAGTATATTGACATTACCAGAGTAACATAAGCCGACCATCGAAAAAAACTCCTTGCTCTCAAGCAATAATGGGAAATTGCATACTGGCCTTCTCGACCAAACCATTCAATGATTATAAAAACGATTACCAGAATAATGGTCATTAGGGCCTTAGGTATCCCTTCGAATGTCGGAATTGTCATTAGCGATCGGGAGAAAATTCCGGCGATATAATCGATGGCATGGCCAACATTATTTGCTCTGAAAAATATCCAGGCGAAAACTGTCAAACCAAATGTTATTAATATCGAAAAAAACTCCTTTATACTCGGTAAATATTTTCCTTGAGCCACGGTTTCCAGATTATTGCGATTGCTGTTCGTCAATAATAGCGGCAGAAAATAAATTGCATTTAACGTCCCCCATATGATGAAAGTCCAATTGGCGCCGTGCCAAAAACCGCTTACAATAAAAATGGCAAAAGTATTTCTAATTTTTTTCCAAAGGCCGCCATGACTGCCACCCAATGGTATATATAGATAATCTCTAAACCAGGATGAAAGGGAAATATGCCAGCGTCTCCAGAACTCAGCTATATCTCTCGAAAAGTAGGGGAAGGCAAAGTTTCTCATTAGGCTGAAGCCAAAAAGTCTGGAGGTTCCGATAGCAATATCAGAATAACCCGAAAAGTCGCCATAAATTTGAAAGGTAAAAAATAAGACACCCAATAATAACGCGCTACCGCTCATTTCCGCGGAATTGTTGAAAATATGATTTGCAAAATCAGCGCAATTATCAGCTATAACCAGTTTTTTAAATAGGCCCCATAGAACTTGACGAAGGCCATCGACCGCCTTATCATATTCAAAAATCCGTTTTCGACTAAATTGGACCAGTAAATTCGTCGCCCTCTCAATAGGTCCGGCGACTAATTGAGGAAAGAAACTGACGAAAGCGGCAAAGGCGGCTATATCTTTTGTCGGTTCAAGTTTTCGTCGGTATACATCTATAGTGTAACTCATGGTCTGAAACGTATAAAAGCTGATGCCAACAGGTAATATAATATTTAAAGAATTTGGTTTGATTTCCATTCCAAAAAAGGAAAAGGCTGTTATGAAATTATCCAAAAAGAAATTAAAATATTTGAAAAACCCCAATAACCCCAGGTTGCTAAGGACGCTTATCCACAGCAGTAGTTTTCTTTTTGTTTTATTGTCCTGATTTATTAGTCTAAGTCCTACCAGATAATCGATCATAGTACTAAAAATAATAAGAGATAAAAATCTCCAATC
>JBDRRI010000271.1:0-8769 GCA_043825815.1 Candidatus Zixiibacteriota bacterium | reverse complement strand
GGCTTCCGATAGACTGGAGCAGTTTTCGAAAGGCGATTCGGAGAATTTTGAATCGGTTAATAAGGCGCGGCTGAATCTGTATGCGGCGCAATGCAACTGCGCCTACTGGCACGGCGTGTTTGGCGGTCTTTATCTGCCTCATTTAAGAAGCGCCATTTACGAAAATATAATAAGAGCCGAAAAATTTATGACACCGGAATTGGATCAGGTCGAAGAAACACTTTATGATTATGATTGCGACGGACATGATGAGATAATTGTCACGACCAATAAATTGACGGCAACTATCAAGCCGTCGATGGGCGGAATGATGATTGAATTAGATAATCATGAGGCCGCCTTAAATATTACCGACACACTGAGACGGCGTAAAGAGGGATACCACTGGAAACTGGCGTCGGCCAAGCTTGAGGGTGAAACCGATAATAAAGCAGGTGAAAAGACAGAATCAATTCATGATCTTATTTTAACCAAGGAGAGCGGATTACAGGAAATTCTGACCGATGACTGGCATCTGAAACGCTGTTTTATAGACCATTTCCTTCCGGCTGATGTTAATATTGAAAAGTTCGCATCCGGGCATTTCGGAGATGACGGCGATTTCGTTCTCGAGCCGTGGCAATACGATCAATCGGGGAAGGGGGCGATGCCGGGGTTGGTCAAACTTGTCCGAAGCGGCCATATCTGGCGCAATGACGGAGTAACACCGCTTAAAATAGAAAAAACGTTTTTCTTTGGAAAAAATGCGGAGACAATAAAGATAAATTATTCGTTGACGGCCTCGGAGGACATATTAAATCTCAGGTTTGGAGTCGAAAATAATTTTAATCTTCTGGCGGGCCATGCTGATAATCGATATGTTTTATTCAATGGTCAAAAGCCGAATGATGCCTATTTGGATGCAGTCAATGCCAAAGACCAAGTCGGCACGGTTATGTTAAAAGACGAGTGGATTAATACGGTTATTGCGGTTCGAAATGACGTCCCATCGGAGGTGTGGCAGACACCGATTTTCACGGTATCGCTCTCGGAGGGCGGATTCGAGAAGGTTTATCAGGGCACTACCATTTTGTCTCTATATAATCTGAATCTTAAAAAAGATTTACCAGCCGAATTGGGATTTATGATTTTCACGGGCAAGGCGGAAAATATTCCGCCTATGTTTCAATAGATTATATATTTATTATTCATAATCTGGGCAAAGCAGGCCCATTTTAAATAAATATAATGCCATTTGCGACAGGGGGTTACAATAATATTCGAATTAATATTAAAAATATTTTTTGCCGATTATGAACTATTATGTATAATAAAAGAATAAATTGATAAAATGTTACAACTGAATCTCATTTATATTACATCAGACAAAGTCTATTATTATATCCCGTCGCGAAATATACCGATAATTTTATATTTAATTTATATTTTGAGGGTTGTTAATTTATGTCAAGGGTCTATTATTCATGGTCAGCCGGATTGATTTTAATTTTATTATTATTTTGCTCAAATGATATATGTGGCAAAAATAGGGATCTGATTCAACTTCAGAAACCATCTAAAGCCGAGTATGATATTCTAAAAAACAGGCATTTAATTAAACATGCCAAACAGCGTCGCCTGGATCCGAGCGATATAAAGCAAAATTTCGACGTTGAAAGTCCGCTATCGCTGAAATACGGGAAAATACTTCTTAATGATATGACCTATGTTTTGGGGGCGCCGCTCCGATGGGAAAAAAATGACTGGCGTTCGTTTATAATAAAGAGCCTGATTGTAAAAAATACAATGACTTTCCTGGATTTATCGGCGAGAGATATTGCCGAGGACAATCGTAATAAATTTACCAATGGTATTGGCAATACTTTCAATCGGTTTGGCAGCGGATACAGTACAAATGTCCGAACGGCCTTTTTCATACATGGTTATCTTTTCGGAAATAAAACGTCCAAAATGGTTGCTCTGGATATGTTATCAGCCACCTTCATAACCAACGCTATAATCACGCCCGGCTTAAAAAATCTATTTGGCAGGACCCGCCCCTATCGGGAGATGGGCGAAGATGATTTTCATCCATTCAGTGGGAATGAATCATTTCCATCGGGACACGCCATTCGCGCCTTTGTGAACGCTTCGGTTATCGCTTCACACTATAAACAAACCTGGGTTAAGGTGCTGGCTTATTCAATCGCCAGCCTGGTGGCCTATGCCAGAATGAATCGCGATGTTCACTTTTTATCTGATGTTGTGGCGGGAGCCTTTATTGGAATTGCAATCGGGCAGGGAACAGTCAAATTAAATAAAAAACTTAGAAGCGGTTTGAATTAATTCTCGTATAATTATCATAAGATGAGTAATATAGCTCGTCAGATAATAATTACGAATTTAGGGATTGGTAATGAAGATATTCAAACTGCTTCTGGGACATTGCCTGGCGATGCTTTCGCTTTTTTTTATCGGAAGGTTGATTCTATTCATTACCTATTTCGACAGATTTAAAGACAGCGGCACCGATTATTATCTGAGTTTTATCTATGGTTTAAGGATGGACCTGATAGTGGTCTCCATGGTGCTTCTTCTCCCCACGCTTCTGCTGACCCTTTCCCCCGGTTTGATAAAAAAGCAGATCAATTGGTTTATGAAATATTACTTTTTATTTGTATTTATTGTTATCATCTATATTGAAAATGCGACTTTTCCGTTCTTCGCCGAATATGATGTCCGCCCCAATTATCTTTTTTTGGAATATCTGGAATATATTCACGAAGTGTTTTTTACAATAATTGCCGATTACAAATTCAATTTACTAATAACAATATTAATAATAACGGCATTTTCATATCTCTATTTTAAATATTTGAAAAATCGGTTTGTCGATGTCTTTACCACTATCTATTGGAAACGGCTGGTACTTATTATACCGTTATCGCTTCTCCTCGTTTTGGGTGTTAGATCATCGTTTGGACATCGCCCAGCGAATATATCCGATGCTGTCTTCACCTCAAACCGAATTGTCAACGAAATTGCCAAAAATTCGGTCTACAGTATTGGCTACGCCGCCTATGTCAACGAAAGATACAATAGCAAACCGATGGAACAATATGGTAAAATGGAAATAGGTGAGGCAATCAGGCGAGTAGAACAATGCTTGAGCATAAAGAGTGATATAGATTCGCTTCCTTTTTTCAGGACAGAGAAAAGTCATTTTCCATCGGACAAGCCTAAAAATCTAGTCATACTTTTGGAAGAGAGCCTCGGTTATCAATTTTATGATTCAATTATTACTCCCAATCTTTTTAATCTGGCTCGCGAGGGAATATTCTTTGACAATCTTTACTCAAATGGCACTCGAAGTGTTCGCGGAATTGCCGGAATGATAAGCGGTATTTTGGCCATTCCCGGAGTTGGGGTTGTTAAGAGAAACAAGGCGCAGGAGAATTTCTTCAATATCGCTTCCCTGTTAAAACCGTTCGGGTATCATTCCTTGTTTTTATACGGAGGCGAGAGTCGGTTCGACAATATGAAAGGATTCACCCTTAGTAATGGCTTTGATGAAATTATTGATCAGCCCAAATTCAAGGATCCCAAATTTGTCGGCACCTGGGGTGTGAGTGATGAAGATTTATTGGATAGAGCTAATGAAGAATTTGAAATGCTAAATCAAAGAAATACTCCTTTTACGGCTCTCATTTTTTCCACATCCAACCATGCACCCTTTGATTTTCCGGATAATAGAATTGAACTGGTTAATGGGGTCCCTCGCCGGGATGTGAAAAATGCAATAAAATATGCTGATTATTCAATTGGTAAATTTATACAGGATGCTAAAAAATCGGGCTATTATGAAAACACGGTGTTTATTATTGTCGCCGATCATAATATAAGAGTTTATGGAGACGACATTGTTCCGGTCAATATGTTTCATATTCCGGCGCTAATATTGGGCGGCGGAATAAAACCGCAAGCATTCCATAAAGTTGTTTCTCAGCCTGATATTCTGGCGACCGGTCTGGATTTAACCGGACTCGAACTGTATTATCCTATTCTCGGCAAGTCAATTTTATGCGATGATAAAAAGGACATATCATTAATGAAGTTTAATGATATTTATGCTCTTCGAGAGAATAACAGGATTGTGGTTATCGAGCCGAATAAAAATCCTTTATACTTTATATATGAAAATGGACATTTAATTGAATGCGAACCAGAACCGGAAATTGCCCGCAATGCAATAGCCTTTATAGTATCACTGAATTATTTATATCAAAACCGGTTATATAAACAAATAAAGGCGCCTTCCGGCGCCCTTAATAATTTACTTTCAGATTTATAACTTTATTCCGCCGGTTGGTGTGAATGATGTTTCCAATTTCATAAACCATTTTATGGTCTTTTTCAAACCATCGCGAAAATCGACTTTCGGATTATAATCCATTTCAGTTCTGGCGCGAGAAATATCGGCGTAGGAGTGCAATATGTCACCCGGACGAGGCTGGGAATATTCGGCTTGAATATTACACCCGATTATTTCCCGGAGCATATCCAAAAGTTCATTCAGGGTAAATTGGGCCCCACAGGCGACATTGTAATACTTTCCCGGAGCCATTTCGGCGGTTGTTGCCAGAAGATTGGCTTTGACGGCATTGTCAATAAATGTAAAATCGCGGGATTGATTGCCATCACCAAAAACAAGCGGCTTCTCACCGTGCATCATAGATAAAATAAATTTGGGAATAACGGCGGCATATTCAGAGCCGGGATCCTGACGAGGTCCGAAAATGTTGAAATATCTCAGACAGACCGTTTCCAGCCCATACAAGTTATAATATACTTTGCAATAGTATTCGCAGGTAAGTTTGCCAACCGCATACGGCGATAATGGATCGGTCGCCATATCCTCGCGCTTAGGAAGGGTCGGCGTATCACCATAAACCGATGATGACGAGGCCATAACGAATCGCTTGATGCTATTCGATTTCCGGGAAGCCTCCAGAAGATTCAGAGTACCGTCGACAATAGCCGCATTGGATGTCAATGGATTTTTCACCGAACGGGGCACCGACGGCAAAGCGGCCTGATGAAGAATATAATCGACGTTCTTTACCGCCTCTTGCACGGTCCAATAATCACGGATATCGCCATCGATCAGCTCAATTTTATCCATTATATCGTTGATGTTTTCTCTTCGACCGGTCGAAAAATTATCTAAAATACGAACATCATCGCCATTATTTAAAATAGTATGAGCCAGATTGCTTCCAATAAACCCGGCGCCGCCGGTAATCAAATATCTCATTGGTAAAATTCCTTTTTTTAGGTCCTTTTTTATTCTATCGGCAAAAATACGTTAACTATTCAGGCCGAGATAAAAAAAGCTCTGATTTGCGCTGAAATAATCTATCGGCTTGTTCCCAGTCCTCAGTTCGACCGATATCAAGCCAGTGACCATCGAATTTATATATAAACGGGTTCATGCCCGATTTTATCAGTTTATTAACTAATTGCGGAAAATCGAATTTTCCATTGGGAATCTGCTTCACGATAGCTTTATTGAAAACATAAATACCCATCGAGACCAGGTATTTCAATTTTGGTTTCTCCAGATATTTAACGACCATATTATTTTTATGTTCGACTATCCCAAAATCAACATTAAAGGATCGTCGATGGACCGCTATGGTGGCGATTGATTTGTTATTTAAATGAGAGGCTATTAAATCGGCAAGGGGCAGATTGGTCAAAATATCTCCGTTCAAGACTAAAAAATCGGAATTGAGTCCTTTCATTTTTCTCAACGGCCCTGCGGTTCCCAGCGGTTTATATTCGATTGAATATTTAATCTTAACACCAAATTGAGAGCCATTGCCTAATATCGTTTTAATAAGTTCGGCCTGATGCCCCACCGCCATAATGATATCGGTAACGCCTGAGGCTGCCAGCTGTTTGATAAGTATGACAACGATTGGAATATTGCCGACCGGCCAGAGTGGTTTGGGAAGAACCTTGGTATAGGGCAAAAGTCTACGGCCCTCTCCCCCGGCCAGAATGACAGCTTGGGTGATCGTCGAGTTCAAATCAGATAATCCTCTCGGGTATAACCATCTATATTTTTCTCAAAAAAGGCTATGGTCTTTTTAAGACCTGATTGGATCGAAACTTTGGGTCGATAATCAATCAATTTTCCAGCCAACAAGTTATCGCCGCAAAGCCGGGCCACTTCGGAATTTTTCGGCCGCTGTCTGCGTTTTTCGATTATTATATTCAATTTTCGCCCCAGTATTGCTCCAATCATTTCTACCAGTTCCGCAATTGAATAATCATGGCCCGATGACAAATTAATTATGGACCCGCAGGCTTTTTCACTGGTAATAGCGCCAATCATGCCACCAGCTATATCTGTGACAAAATTTAAATCACGCCGGGTATTGATATTTCCCAATTTTATGGTTCTGCCCTTCAAGGCCTGAAGAATAATAGTCGGGATTATAGCCCGGGCCGACTGCCGCGGTCCATAACAATTAAACGGTCGAACCGTTACCGCCGGAAAATTATAACTCAAGACGAAAGACTCCACCATTTTATCGGCCCCTATTTTCGATGCCGAATAGGGCGATTGAGCCACCTGCGGATGTTTTTCATCAATAGGAACATATTGGGCATTTCCGTAAACCTCGGAAGTGGAGACATGAAGGAATTTTTTAATTTTAGCGGATCGGGCGGCCTGAAGAAGATTAGCTGTTCCATTAATATTAACCGCGATAAAATCCCGAGGGGCAATATATGAATAGGGAATCGCAATCTGAGCAGCAAGATGAAAAATGTAATCGTTATCTTTGACTGCTTGAAGGCATAGATCAGGATCGCGAATATCACCACGAATTATCGAAATATGACTCTTAACGGCTGGTTTTAATGAGTCGAGCCAACCGGTTTGACCGGATGAGACATATCTAACGAGAGCTGTGATTCGAGCCTTATCTTTTATCAGGCAGTCGATCAAATGCGAGCCAATAAAACCGCCAGCTCCTGTGACAAGAACCTTTTTATTCTTTAATGAATTCATAATAATGGTAAAATATAGTATAAAACAGCAACTATTCAACCTCTTTTTATTTTAATATGATATATAAACTGGCCCCTAAAACCCAGATTGGAATCCAATATTTGGCGCCAATCGTTTTTATATTGCCTGACTATTAGGGTGGATATAGATTACCGAAAATTTAAGTATATATGGAAAGGATAGAGTATGTCTGATTTTGATTTTATTGCCGCACGGCAAATATTGGATTCGCGCGGAACACCAACCGTTGAGGTCGATGTCGTTTTAACCGACGGCACGCTGGGACGGGCGGCGGTTCCCTCGGGAGCCTCAACCGGCGCCCATGAGGCGGTCGAGCTTCGTGACGACAATCCAAAGCTATATTTTGGGAAATCAGTCCTTAAAGCGGTCAATAATGTAAATACGAAAATCGCTCCGGCTATCATAAAAAACGAGCTTGATCCTTATGATCAGGTGGCAATTGATAATTTTCTGATTGAACTCGATGGCACCGAAAATAAGGGAAACCTGGGCGCTAATGCTATTCTTGGCGTTTCGCTGGCGACGGCGCGCGCGGCGGCACAATCGGTGGGACGGTTTTTATATGAATATATCGGCGGGAGCAACTGCAAGCTGATGCCGGTTCCGATGATGAACATTCTTAACGGCGGCAAGCATGCCGACAATAATGTCGATCTGCAGGAATTTATGATCATGCCGGTCGGCGCCAAATCATTTGCGCAAGCCCTTCAGATGGGGGCCGAGGTTTTTGGCTCGCTTAAAAAAGTACTTAAGGCCAAAAAATACAATACCGCTGTTGGCGATGAGGGCGGTTTTGCACCCGATCTTAAATCAAATGAAGAGGCGCTCGAAATAATTATGGAGGCTATCGGCAAGACGCCTTATAAGGCGGGCAAGGATATAATGTTTGCTCTCGATCCTGCCTCGACCGAGTTTTACGATGCCAAAAAGAAAGTATATGATCTCAAGGGTGAGGGCAAGAAATTCGATTCCGACGGAATGATAGAATTCTATGAAAATCTTGTTAACAAGTATCCGATAATTTCAATTGAAGACGGTTTGGCCGAAGATGATTGGGAGGGCTGGACCAAAATGACGGAACGGATGGGCAAAAAAATACAGATTGTCGGCGATGATTTGTATGTCACCAATCCAAAACGGCTGGCTCGAGGCATTAAGGAAAAGGCTTCCAATTCAATACTTATAAAATTGAATCAGATTGGAACTTTGACCGAAACATTCGATGCCATCACTATGGCTCAAAAAGCCGGTTTTACCGCTGTCGTTTCGCACCGAAGCGGGGAGACAGAGGATAATATTATTGCCGATGTCGTAGTAGCGGCCGGGACCGGCCAGATAAAAACCGGTTCTATTTGTCGAACCGACCGAATCTGCAAATACAATCAGCTATTACGAATCGAAGAATCGATCGGTCAGTATGCTCAGTATCTCGGCAAGGATGTGTTTTATAATTTGAAGTAATATTATTAAAGCATTCTAAAGCAAAAAACCCGCCTTAAATAAGGCGGGTTTTTTTGGGATAGTAATTAATAAATCCTTTTATTCACTTCCCATCCCTGGAAAATTTCAAGATGCTACCATCTTTTAGCGTTTTTTTTCGGAGCCGCTTTTTTCTTCACGACATATTTCTTGGCCACGGCTTTTTTGTTTGGTTCCACATTCTTCTTCGGAGCCCCAGTCTTCTTGGC
>JBDRRI010000270.1:0-3276 GCA_043825815.1 Candidatus Zixiibacteriota bacterium | reverse complement strand
GCCAAGACTCATTTGACCCGGAATAATTATGATGCCGCCGTTAATGATTATGTCAAAGCGGGCGAAATATATGGAATTAGCAAGAAATACAATGATGCCATAAAGTGCTTCACATCGGCCATTGATGTTAAACAGGATAGCCGATCGGCCTTGGTAGGACGAGCTGGAGCTTATATGGGAAACGGCGATTATCGGATGTCATTGGCTGATTATGAAAAAGCCCTTGATCTTGATAAAAAGGATTATCAGGCCTTATATGGAAGCGGAGTCTGCTATTTTAAAATGAGTGATCATAAGAAAGCCGACAAGCAGTTCAAAAAGGCATACAAAATCAATAATAATGATCCATACCTTTATCAATATATGATGCTGACACAACTGGCCCGCGATAATATAACCGAACTGCAGGACACTTATGCGGAATTCAAAACGATTGCCAATCCTCAGGAACTTGCCGAATTTAAATCTTCAAGCCGTTTTGAGCCAATATTGAGATTAATTAAAGAAGAAAACAGGTAAAATGTATCGCAAATTAAATTGCTGGGAATACCATAACTGCGGAATGGAACCAGGGGGCATGTTTGCTGATATAAAAAATAACCCGTGTCCGATACCTTCCTTATTTAAATTTGACGGAATTAACGACGGTCGAGGCGCCGGTCGTTATTGCTGGATGATTCAAGATAAAACTGCTGGCGGCAATCATGAATTCATTTGCCGCAATTCAAATAAATCATGTTGTCATTGTCCATTTTATATTCGCGTTCAAAACGAAGAAGCAGAGGTTGTCAGGCAGTTTGAATTAACCGCCGATTAATCATTATTTTCTCATTTAAACAGATCAGACTTAAGAGTAAATTATTTTTATAAAGAAGTATCATTCTTTTTATTTTTTCGTATAATTAAATTATTGGTTTGAAACACAATGGAGGTTTTATGCAAATCTGTAAAAAAACTACTTTTCTACTCGCTATTTTAATTTCCGTAATTTCATTACCGCTTTCCATAATTGCCACCCCCCCTGATAATAACAAGTCCTATATTCCGGATATAGGAACCTTCATGAAAATCGGAAATTGCAATTCTCCCCAAATCAGCAATACTACCGGGCAGATATTTTTTAAAAGTTCAATGTCCGGGGTCGACCAATTATATAAGCTAACCTCAAATGGCTGGCCATATCAATTGACTCTTTTTGATGACGGTATTGATGCCTACACCTTATCCTATGACGGAAGTATGGCAATTATTGGAGCCTCAACAGGTGGCAATGAAGACGCCCAGTTATACTTGTTGGAAACCAAAACAGGACGCATTACGCAATTGACTTTTAGCCCTGAAGTACGATATGGATCAGTGGTCTGGAAGAAAGATATGTCCGGTTTCTACTATCGTGCCAATGCGGAAAATCCGCGCGACAATTATATATATTATTTTAATCTGGCTACCCGTGAATCTTCAACCGTTTTTAAAAATGAAGGTAGTAATTATATTCAGAATTTATCTCCCGATGAAACCAAAATGATTGTCGGTCATTATTACTCAAATGTCGGCAATGATTTATATCTAATAGATATAAAAACCGGTCAAAATGAAATGATCACATCAGGAAAAGAAAATGTCGTTTATGACGCCATTTCTATTATGCCCGATAATAAAACGATTCATCTACTGTGCAATGACAACGATATGGGCATATTAAAAAGAGCCGTTTTTGATCTGAATGAACGAAAAATCAAATATATTGAACCTAATTCGAAATGGATTGTCGATGCTTATCTGTTTTCTCCAAACCGAAGATACTCTGTCTGGACTACCAATGAGGATGGCTATTCCAAAATATATATGTATGATAATAAAACGAAGAAATCGTTACCATCTCCCGTAATGAGCGGAATATCAAATTCACTGCACTTGACTGATGACGGCATTCTGGTCTTTGCTTTCATTGGCTCGATTTCGGCTCCTGATATCTGGCGATGGAATTTTAAAATCCCTGAATTAACAAGAGTAACCAACTCAATTTATGCCGGAATTGATAATAACCTGTTCGTTGAGCCGGAACTGATTAAATATAAATCTTTTGACGGACTCGAGATTCCGGCTTTTTTTTATCTCCCTCCTGATTATAATGGTCAGCCGGTTCCGTTTATTGTTCATATTCACGGAGGTCCGGAAAGCCAATTTCGTCCTGACTTGCAAAGGCATTTTCAATATCTATTGCTAAACGGCTATGGAATTATAGCACCTAATATCAGGGGTTCTGACGGATACGGCAAAGAATATCAGGCTATGGATAACTATAAAAATAGATTAAATTCAATAAAAGATATCAAAGCCGGCGTGGAATATTTAATTAAAAATAACTACTCAAAAAATGGCATTATTGGAATAAAGGGAGCCAGCTATGGAGGCTATGCGGTTTTGGCCGCGATAACCGAATACCCCGACCTTTTCGATGCCGCCATTGATCAAGTGGGAATAGCCAATTATGTTACTTTTCTTGAAAATACACGCGAATATCGTCGCCATATTCGTGAAGCGGAATATGGACCACTGACCGATCCAGAATTTTTGAAATCCATCTCCCCCATTTATAAGGCCGATAAAATTAAAACCCCGCTACTTGTTATTCATGGCGAAAATGACCCGCGCGTCCCTATTGGCGAGGCAAGACAGATTATAGAAGCGATCCAAAAAAATGGCGGGGTTGTTGATTCATTGATATTTTCCGATGAAGGCCACGGCGTTGACAAGCTGGAGAATCGCTTGGAAGTATATCGTAAAATGGTTGAATTTTTCGACGCCAATTTAAAGAAATAGATGAAAATTCAGGCAATAAAAAACCCCCTTATACAGGGGGTTTTATTTTATAAAAAAGGCTTTAATTATTATCAACCCAATAATTAATCGAGTATTTATCTTTCAACTCCAATCCCAATTGATTGGCTTCGTTGAAGGTTTCAAAGACTCCAATTCTGACTCTATAAAACAATTCGCCATTGATATCGGCTTCAGTTACAAAAGGTTCATAGCCCCGTTCCTTATACTTCTCAACCAAAATACCGGTATTCTCATAATTGCCACTTGCGGCAACCTGAACAGTAAAACCGACAATATTATTTCGAATCGGCATTTCCTTTTTCTTGGCAGGCTCCGTGGGCGTCACATCGGGAGTCGTAACCGCCTTTTCCAGACTATCGGCTAACTGACCAGTAGTATCTGTCAGTAATTCTGTTCCTTCGGCCTTTTTAACCTCTTTTTCAAGATCGGCAA
>JBDRRI010000269.1:0-2440 GCA_043825815.1 Candidatus Zixiibacteriota bacterium | reverse complement strand
TATTGGATTATCCGCTATAATTATTACGGCTATCCATTCCCGAATACCTATTACGCCAAATCAGGCAACCTGACCTATTACTCTCAGGGATTTACCTATGTCTGGCTTTTCTTTAAAACTTATTATGCTTTATGGCTCTTGCTTCCGGCTGGAATTTTATCATTGTATCTGATTCTTAAAAAAATGATTAGAAGAGAGGCGCCGGGTAGTATTATAAATCGCCTGATCCTTTTATCATTACTGTTTGTATTGCCGTACATTTTTTATATTATCCGGGTTGGAGGCGATTTCATGTTCGCCCGTTTCCTGATTCCTGTTTTGCCGTTTATTATTTTATTGATTGAGATTAATATCAGGTCCATGGTTAGAAAAGTCGTCCCGCAAATAGTTGTTGGCTTGATTTTTGTGGCGGCCATATATTTCCAATGGTACCAGTTTCATCCAAAGACAGAAATAATTGAGGGCATCGCCGATGAGCGGGAGCATTATTCCGCAGATTTGATAAAAAGCTCGCAAAGAGACGGCGCGATTATCAATAGATATCTGGCGGATAGAAATGTAGTGGTCGGCTTTTACGGCACGCGGGCGATGCTGATGTACTATTCCAAACTGCCGATGGCTATCGAATGCGAGTCAGGGTTAACCGATGAGTATCTTGCGCACCGTCAGCTTGAGAAACGGGGGCGGATCGGCCACGAAAAGAAAGCGCCTCTGGAATATATACTTCGGAGAAAAATCAATTTTACATTCAAAGCGGGACAGGATACGCTCAGTATAATTGATAAAATTCAGGCCATTTCATTCGCCGGTCTCAAAGCCAATATGACCATTTATGACCGAACACTGATGGATTATTTAAAACAATTCCCCGAAATTAAGTTTATCGATTTCCCGACGTTTCTGGATAAATTTATTGAAAATTTCAAACAAGAACCGGTTGAGCATCCGGAGAAATTACTATTTTTCTTTAAAGGATACTATTTCGATCATAACCCGGATCCGGAGCGGTACAACCGTCTTTTGGAAATAATCAATCGCTCCGGCTAATTCCGCGCCTAAAATTTGCCAATTTCCTGTCGTTGATGCTAATTTCCTCAAATTAATGTGGTTTTTTTCAAAAAATTTAACCTAAAATAATCCAAAAATCGGTTGCTTTTTTCGGCAAATTGGTTATAGTGAGTGGCTTATGTCGAAATCTTATAATTTATCGGTATTTGCCGGGAAGATTATTGCCATTGACGGCCCGGCTGGTTCTGGAAAATCGACAACCGCGAAAATGCTTGCCGAACGGTTGGGTTTTATTTATCTGGACACGGGCGCAATGTATCGCGCCATTGCCTATTTTGCACTTAAGCATGACGTGGATCTGGATGATGGGCAGAAGCTGGGAACAATTGCCGACAAAGTTGCGATAGAATTTGAGATGGTGAACGGGATTAACCGGGTTTATATCAACGGTGAGGATGTCACCGAGGCAATTAGGACGCCCGAAGTGAATGAGGCGGTCTCGCCGGTAGCGGTTCATCCGAAAGTCCGCGAGGCGATGGTGAAGCGGCAGAAAGTTATGGGAGCGAAGGGGAATGTGGTCGCCGAGGGCCGAGATACCACTTCGGTGGTCTTTCCGAACGCCGACTTGAAAGTTTATCTCGATGCTTCGATTGAAGAACGGGCGCGGCGGAGAGTTTTGGAGTACACCCATAAGGGACAGGATACGACAATCGAGGAGCAGGAAGAGTTATTGGCGAAACGGGATACGATCGACAGCGGCCGGGCGTATTCGCCGTTGACCCGAACCAAAGACTCGATTCTGGTGGATACATCGAATTTGAATATTGAAGAACAGGTGGAAAAGATAATCACTTTGATGCGGACCAGACTGAAAACGTAATGACCATTTTATACAGGATTGGATATTCGATTACGAATCTGATCGGGCACTTGATATTTAGAATGAAGATTATTGATAAAGAAAATGTTCCGAGCCAGGGCGCCTTTTTGTTAGCCGGCAACCATATTTCATATTATGACCCGCCGATGTATGGTTCATTTTTACCGCGCGCGATTCATTTTATGGGCAAGAAGGAGCTGTTTGACAACAAGCTTATTGGTGCCATAATTTCCCGAACGAACGCTCATCCAATTAACCGCCGTGGCTTTGATAGAGCGGCTATCAAAACGGCTATGGAACTATTGAATAATGGCGAGGGCCTTCTGGTTTTTCCGGAGGGAACCCGATCCAAGACCGATAATTTTCTTCCTCCGAAAGCGGGTATTGGAATGCTGGCCAGAAAGGCTATGGTTCCGATTGTTCCGGCCTATATTCACGGGTCCAATAAACTGAAAGATTGTTTTTGGGGACGGGAGAAGATGGGTTTGATTTATGGCGCGCCGATTACCGAGGAAGAGATCGAAAAGTTTGATGATTCCCGCGAGGGTTACC
>JBDRRI010000268.1:0-10554 GCA_043825815.1 Candidatus Zixiibacteriota bacterium | reverse complement strand
GCTTTAATGAGAATTCTATTGGTAGGAAAACCATTAGACTTATTAAAAAGCAATCGGATGATTTCGTTTAATTTATTCTGGTTCCTATCCGGATTAATATTTTTAATGGTTTTCAATTATCAACCGCTCAGATATCAACTTTTCCTTTTGCTGCCTATTACGGCCCTTATATCGATATTATTTATTGATATTGATGCGGGGCGGAAACCCTTTAATTTTAGACCGCCAAGATTAATTTTACTACTGGCTGTCAATTGGTTTTTTATAACACAAATACTTTTCCTGTTAGACCATTATTCAACATCTGTCAATTTCGGTTCCAGTCATCATTATTATGCATTAGCTCCGGCAATCTTGATTTTAATTATTATTGTCTGGAAAAAACAGATATTACGCATAAAATTATTAGACAATCCCAGAATTTTATGGGCTTTGATTTTATTGGCCGTTATGGTTCAATTGTTCTGGGCTTTTTTATGGTTAGATAAAAGGACTTCTGAATTTAAAATTGTGAGCCGTGATTTGGCGCAAATATTGGATTCAGAGGCGGTAATAGCCGGGCCGTTTTCTAATGCCTTGACGGTTGAGAATAATTTAAGATCGTTTATTTATATGTTTGGGCTTTCCCGGACCGACCCTGACTTATTTAATAAGATACCAATTACTCATCTGGCGGTTGACGCGACCAACTGGGAGAGAGCGGTAAAAGATTATCCCTGGTTGCCGGGGGTTTCGTCGCCGGTTTCAACCTATTGGATAAGAGATGTTGAAATAAGTATCATCATGGTTGGGAAGCCTTCGGGCGCGACTCAGGTTCCCTATGAATTGACCGATTTTGAAAGAGCCAAACAGCATTTCATATCTTCGTCCGAAATAATAGACAGCGCTTTGTATTATGCGTCTCGGTTTCAGACCAAGTATCCGGAAAACAAATCGTTATTAAGACTTCAGGAGGCGCTTTATGAAAGACAGGGTCAAATCGAACGATGTTTTAATATTCATGATTGGCTAATAGAATTGTACCCAAGAGATTTTTCGTGCTATTATTATAAGGCTATCCTGTACTATAAGTTGTATATCTATGGTCATGACGAACAAATGAATAAAAAGGCCGAACAATATTTCAGTCTGGCCAGAGAATTGAACCCCTATATTGATAAGGATATTGCAACCGCGAAGAAATTTATAATAGGAAGAAATAATTAAATAAAAGATCAATCACTATTTTCAAGATTTAGCTCTACTTGTCTTTTTTGTCATTAAGAAAAGAGTCTTGTATACTCATCGAACGTTATAACCGGCCAGGTTTCCGTTTCCAGAATTCCTCTGCTATTGATTTCTGAGGCCAGCTTGAAGGCGATCGATTGATCGGGGGATTCAAAAATTGCCAAATAGTCATAGCGCCCCAATGTGGCATACAGATTTTCAATTTTCAGATGATTATTGCTAAAAAGATCGAATGATTCATTGATTTGGCGGGATAAATCGGAGTGCATCTTTTTGGCATTTGGATTTAGCTTCATAGCCATTATAAAAGTTGCCATATTTCACCTCCTGATAATTTGATATTATGATAATATAAATTAACGGAAATATTGAAATTGAGCAAGGATTATAATTGGGGAGTTAATAATGTTAAATTATTCGCCCATGGGTGCGATAAAATCGGAATAATCTTTATAAACCGTTTCCAAACGGCTTCGCATTATTACGTAGGTCTCGGAAACGCCTTTTTTGCGGCAGTAGCGGCGGGTTTCCTCTTCGTTAATGGCTCCAAAGGTAACCGTTTCAGTTGCCCCGCTGAGAAGAGAAATATTGAGAGTCAGAGAGGGATTATTAAAATTGACCAGACCGCTGTCAGAAGCATTTTCGAAATCGGTAGCGGTTAGAGAGATTATTTGATTAATGGTTGGCTCGACTCGTAAATCATCGGCAATCTCAAAATTCTTATAGGGCGGTTTGGAAATGGCCCAGAGAGAATCCTGCCTAATCAATTTAAAAGTGTAATTGGGGTATACAAATTCGACGGATTCAATATTACCCGATTGAATTGAAATAATATTTTTATCAAGCCAGCCGGTCAATGGGCGATTGAAAATATAAGAGAGAGGGCCGGTGGAGAGATAGACATCTTTGGAATTTGGCTTTCTAATATAGGTGTGGGTGTATCCCGATGTCATTTTTCCGACAAAGACTGAGCCTAAGAGTTTTTCACCGCCCCAGAACTCAACAAATATGCCACCAGTGGAATCAACCTCGAATTCAGCCTGGCGATCAGGATTTTGGGAGATGATACTTTCCACGGTAATTTCCGAGGATTTATCTATCATATTACCAATGACTTGATTGTCGGCTTTTCTCGGAATAGTATCCTCGACAAACCAATAGCCATTATTATTAAAAACGACTATTGTATCGGATTGAGAATATATGGCAACTTTATCGATTTGCTCCGAGTCAAGATTTAGAAAATTTTCAGTAACCTTAACGCTTATTCTATTTTTTTCCCAGTTGCTTTGAATAATCCAGATTGCGAGTATAGCGACAAGAATCAATATCGAGATTGTTAAGCGTTTCATGACAGTTCTTTCGTTCTCCGGGATTTTTTAAAGCGCCATCTTATCAACCCGAATAAGATAACGATTATCGGCATGGCGAACATATTGATATATTTGACAGCCCTTTTGGTGCCATCCGATGTCAGTTCCAGAGTTCGGCCACCAACCTGTTTTGAGCGGATGGAGATTAATCCCTTATCCTGAGTCAACCAATCGGCGATATTCATCAAAACAACAAAGCCGGCGGTGTTCTGACGGTGTTCGTCGGTTATGAATGATCCATTGCCGATAACAACCAATCGGGCGTCATCGGTAAAATCGACTTTTTCCGGGGTGGCAATTTGGCTGACAGTATCTGCTCCGGCATATTGGGGAATATATTGATCATTAAAATATGATTCAATATGACCGGTCAGAGTGACAGCGAGGGGAATATTTTTATTCGGGAAATCTTCGGCAAAATATTTCTTGTCGGGCGAGATATCAATCGGGACCGATCGGACACCGGATTGCTCGGAGGTAGTAAAGAGTATTTCAAGCATTTCGCCCTGAAACAGATCCCGGTCGACATTCAGGGGACTGACAAAGGCGAGGCTAATAGAGTTTAGAGATTTTACAATCGCGTTTTCCGGATTGAAATTAGTAACTTTTATGTAATATGGATAATTCACGAGGCTTTGCATTTGGAATTGACCCATATTGCGGGTAATCGGAATCATATTGCACTGAGCATCGATGACGACATTTTCCATGATGCCGACGCCGTAATACGCGAGAAGGCTGTCCAGGCCGTTATTAACCGGCATGGCCATCGACTCCTGCATATTTATAGCGAATTTATCAATAAGAAATGCAACCCGGCCGCCATGCATTATGAATTGATCAATGAGATAAAGTTCCCATTCATTAAATTCATCTTTAGGAGAAACCACAAAGAGGACCTTAACTTCAGGGGGAATCGTTTTCTCATTTTTCAAATTAAGATATTGAACCCGATATTCTTTTTGCAGAAGTTGATTAGCCCAATTGAGACCATTGCTCATATCCGGTTCACCGTGACCGGTCGTGAAGGCAATCGTTGGAATGTCGACCTGAATCAATTTATTTATCGAACGGGAAAGATCGTATTCGAGAGTATTGGTAGTTTCTATAAAGGGCAGGACTTCCTGTTTGTCGCCATATTGTATAACAATTCCTTTAAAGCCCTTGATAAATTCAGTCTTATCATTTTTAAAGACATTGAATTGAAGGGGAGGAATGCGGTATCCCATCGCTTCTTCCTCTTTATTCTCCTTGACCGGGTCGATAAATTCATATTGAAGATATCCGTTGGAATAGGCTTTATAATCATCGAGAAGGTCCTTGAGATAGCGGGCATCACTATTATGCGGAGCGGGAAGTTCTTCACTGAAATAGGCCTTAATAACCAGTTTATCATTAAGTTGACCGACGATTTGTTTCGATGATTCCGACAGGGAATAGATATTATTATCGGTCATATCTATGCGAGTGAACCAATTAATAGAGATCAGATTTATAACGATTAAAATCGCAATCGTGATGGCGATTGTCATGCCTGCCGTTGATTTTGTTTTTATTTCCGCCGCCATTATTTCCACTTCCTGCTTTCAAGAGTTTGAACGGTTAAAAATAGAAACAAGAAAATCAGCGAGGCATAGTAGAAGATATTGCGTGAATCGACCACGCCCCGGGAAATATTATTAAAATGATAGTCGATAGATATAAACTCCAGAATATTGGCAATGTAGCCCGGGAAAAATATTATTATTTTATCAATAATAAAGAGGGCGAATATTATAACGAAGGCGGTGATAAAGGCGACAATTTGATTCTGGGTTAATGATGAGGTAAAGATACCTATCGCCAGATATACGCCGACCAGCAAGATGAGAGCGAGATAGCCACCCATGACCGCTCCGAAATCGGGGTTGCCGAGCGAAGCAATAGTAAAATAATGAATCAAGGTCAAGCAGATGGTGATAATTACCAATAAATAGGCCGCCAGAAACTTGCCCATAACCAGTTGCCAATTTTTTAGGGGGAGAGTCAGCAAAAGTTCAATTGTCCCCAATCGTTTTTCTTCAGATACTAATCTCATCGCCAGAGCCGGAATGAAGAATAGGAAGACGAATTTAATCATCGAAAAGAGAGCTCTCAAATCGGCATTATTGGCAAGGAACAATGTCGTTGAAAATTGCCAGCCGGAGATAATAAGGAATAGGGTTATGACGATATAAGCTACGGGCGAATCGAAATAGGACCGGAATTCCTTTTTGGCTAATACAAAAACCTGATGCATTTTAGTTCTCGCCTCCGGTTAACCTGCGGAAAATATCCTCAAGCGATGTTTCTTCACGCTTCATTTCCATTATCACCGATTCATTGGCGACACAGAGACGGAAAATATCTTCTCTGGGATCAATGTCTCTGGCTGTTTCCAGATCGAATCCAACCAGATTTTCTCCAAGAGATTTTTTGGCGATAATATTATCAATTCCCGATATCTCGGTAATTTTTTCCTCGAAAGCGGTCACATTGTTTTTAACCATGAGGGTAATTTTAACTTTTCCTTCAAATGAGCTCTGCAATTCACGGGGGGCTCCATCGGCGACAATTTTACCATCGCTGATAATCAGGACCCGATTGCAGGTTGCCTCGACTTCGGGAAGAATATGCGAGCATAAAATTACCGTTTTTTCTTTGCCGAGATCCTTGATAAGATTTCTTATTTCGATTATTTGATTAGGATCCAAACCGACTGTTGGCTCATCGAGGATCAATATTTCCGGGTCATGAATCAACGCCTGTGCCAATCCGACTCTCTGCCGGAATCCTTTGGATAATTCTCCAATATTTTTTCCAACGACTTTATGCAAACCGCAAATATCAATAACATCTTTAAAGCGATCGTTCTTGACAACGCTTCCGTCTTTCCGCATTTCCTGCATGAATCTGATATAGTCGACAACATTCATATCAAGATAGAGCGGGGCATTTTCAGGCAAATAGCCGATTTTTTTACGAACCATCAATGAATCGGACATAATATCATGATCATCAACAGTAACCGTGCCCGAGGTCGGGGATAGGTAGCAGGTGATAATTCTAACAGTTGTCGATTTGCCAGCCCCATTAGGTCCCAGGAAACCGATGATCTCACCTTTGGCGATATCAAAGGAAACATTATCGACGGCTAATGTTTGGCCGTAATATTTTGTTAAGCTCTTAACCGAAATCATATTAATTTTTCTTTTTTATAACGATTGTCTAAAATATGCAAATTCACTTTTTTGTCAAGTTTCTTATACCGATATTTTACACATTATAAATTTATTGGTTCAAAAAACTTTTCTTGACGGAATAAATAATTTTAATATATTGAAACATGTAAGGTAATGCATAATATTCATTTATGTCACACCAATTACTTTTATAGGCCAAAAGGCTAAAATATTGAATTATGAAAATGCAACCAGCCAACATATATCACAATTTAAAAAAAATATAATCAATTAACCTGTAGGAGAGATTCGATGAGAAAATTTCAAAATTGCAGTTTTTTGATCCTGGTATTAGTAATTATTCTGGCATCAGCTTCATGGGGGGAAGTCCCCAAAATAATTAATTATCAAGGTCGACTGACAACCAATTTGGGAGCTCCATTGGACACCACGGTGTCAATAATATTCGCGATATATGATGACTCAACCGGTGGAAATATGAAATGGAGCGAAACTCAAGGAGCAGTTGTAGTCACCGACGGAATTTTTAATGTTCTACTTGGTTCTTCAACTCAAATTATGGATACGGTTTTTAATAATGAAAATCGCTATTTGGGAATTCAGATCGGGACCGATCCTGAAATTTCGCCGCGAACCAGAATCGTCTCGGTCGGTTACGCCTTGCATGCCAAAACCACTGATACGGCTGATGTTTGTCTTTCCGCGGCGGGAGATGGCGGCTGGACGGATAATGGCTCAACCGTCAATTTAACGACCGAAACCGATCAGGTGGTTGTCGGACCGATGACGCCGACAACGCCGTCACTGAAAATGGATATTCGCGGGCACGGCGGAGCATCATCGCCGATGCTTAGACTATATTTTAATACTACGTATCCATCTGATTTGACTTATCCGGCTTTTGAGGTTTATAGCGGAGCTTATAATTATACTCCAATTTCGATTCTCGGGGGCGGGTCAATATACCAGTATAGCAGTTCCAAGTCAACGGAGGCAACGCAAATTACAAATAAAATCAGCGCCGGACTTTCGGATCCGACTTTTTTTAACGGCGGCAATGTCGGAATCGGGACGGATAATCCGGGAAATAGACTGCATGTATCGGGTTCAGATGCGGAGCCAATCCTTAATATTGAGCAAAACGGTACCGGACGAGGGGCCCGATTTTCCGCTTCGACAGCCTGCGCCTTATGGGTGGAAAATGCCGGGAATCATGGGTTGAGAATCACCAATGCTAACGGGGATGGTATTCATGTAGAAAATGCCGGCGGGTATGCTGCTTATTTAAATGGCAAGGGATTTTTCCGAGATAATGTTGGAATTGGCATTTCAAATCCGATTGATAAGCTGGAGGTTGCTGGGACTATTCATTCGACGACGGGTGGTTTTCGTTTCCCCGATGGCACGACGCAGACAACTGCCGCCAGTGTCAGCGGAAGCGAGGGTATTCCGTCCGGAGTAATTTTAATGTGGTCGGGTGCGTTATCGGATATTCCAACCGGCTGGATTCTTTGCGACGGGGCCAATGGAACACCGGATTTGACAAATAAGTTCGTTTATGGTATTTCTCATGGGGAAGATCCGGGCGCTCAGGGGGGACAGTTGAGCCATTCTCATAATGTAACGATATCAACTTTGACCGGCGCGCCAACTTCAACGGTGTTGGTTACAGACGGGGGCACTCGAGCGGTGGCCGATGCTAATCATAATCATACGGTCAATGGCTCGACGCCAACATCGAATGATACGGCTTTACCGCCATATTACAAGTTAGCTTATATAATGAAACAGTAATAATACGGAGGCACAATGTTTATTAAGGCATTTTTGACATTATTCATCATTTTGATATCGGTAGTATCTGCTTTGGCCGAAGTTCCCGGAATGATAAATTATCAGGGTCGTCTAACCGACCCATCCGGCGATCCCGTTCCGGATGGAAATTATACAATTAATTTTAGGTTATACAATGTTTCCAGCGCGGGCACTGCATTCTGGAGCGAAAGCCATACCGATGTTACAATCACGGACGGTATGTTTAACATTATACTTGGGGCGGATACTCCCATAACAGAAACAGAATTGGATAATGCCGAGATCTATCTGGAAATTGAAGTAGAGGGCAATATTATTACGCCCCGGACGAAAATGGTTTCTTCTGCATACGCGATTGAAGCCGGTGTTGCCGATTCATTGAAAAACGATATTTATTTAAATGAATCCGGAGATACACTTAGGGGGACAATGCGATTTGATGGTGATGGCCTGGGAATTGACGGCTTTTTATCTGTTGGCAGTCAATCGGCCAGCCTGTTTTTTATGGATAATGGAATTTCGACCATGGATCTTTATGGCCAAAGTTACGGTTCCTTGTACTTATATGATCAGGATGGAACCCGAACAGCGGCGTTGGACGCCACCAACAATTTGGGAGCCATAATGCAGTTAAGTGATTCAACCGGAAGTTTGAAAATCCATCTTGATGCCGGAAAATCCGGAAATTCTTCGGTTGTAATACCTGATAATGCGATTGACGCGGATGAAATATTGGATGAACCGGGGATTGCTTCGGTTTATTCCAGTTCTGGCGTTGATTTGGGAAGATATGAGTTTACTGATTTGGAAACAGTTTCCATAACAATTCCGGCGCCAGGCTATATTTACTTGTGGGGTACATGTTATGTTAGGATAGCCTATGATACTGCCAATTTCAATGGCGCCTACCTTCAAATAGATGAAACCGCAGGAGGTACGTCAATATCAGCCACTGGAACGAGATTTTATAGAAGAAATATTTATGGAGACACGACGCGAACTTCAATCGCCGTTGACCGGGTATACTATAAGCCTGCTGCGGGAACATACGAATTTAGATTGGAAGGCAGGCAATATATAAGTTCTGCCGCGATTATTGACGCCTATAATTCAAAATTAACCGCCATATATATTGCATCATCGTATGCGACTGTTAAGAATGCGATTTCAGATCCTGGCGATAATCCGGAAGCAATCCCTATTGAATTACTTGATGAAAACGAAAACCCGACTGGTGATGTCGAATACGAGGTTGATTTAAGGTATTATGAACTTAAGGCGAAAAAGGCAAAAATCGAAGCCTTAGAGGCTGAACTTGAGCTTATGAAAGCGAGAGAGTCCGAATCGAGAAGATAGTAAAAATAAATAGATTAACTATTAAATAAAAGGTGGCAAAATGAAAAATGCCTTAACAAGTTTAATAGTAATCTTCATAATTATAATTGGGACCGCAACGTTTGCCAATTCGTCACAGATTATTAATTATCAGGGTTACTTAACCGATTCGGATGGTGAACCGGTTGCGGATAGTGAATATCAAATCACTTTTACAATCTATGATGGGGGAGGAGTAAGCTGGTGGACCAGTGGTGAACGGGATATTCCGATATACAACGGATTGTTCAGTCATAATCTTGGTTCGGCAATACCGATCCCAGATTCTATTTTTGGTATTGGTGATTTGTACCTGGGCATTAAAATCGGTGATGATCCTGAAATCAGTCCAAAGACTCTTTTGACTTCATCGCCCAAAGCGGCTGTGGCCGCAAATCTTTTTTGGGGGAGTCTTGAGTCAACCGATGGTGAACTGGTCTTGAAAAATACAAATGGCGATTCAGCAATGGTCTTTATTGCCGGTTTTGACTCTCATCTTTTTAGAATCCATCCTCCTGATCCTTGCGTTCCTCCTGAACCATGTTCACCGGCGATTGAGCTTTATGCAAATAATGAGAACAGGGTTTCGATTTATTCAACGGATGTTACCGACGGTCGGGAAATGATAACAATGCAAAACTCACCGACCGAGGGGACAAGTCTTGTCGGCTTTAATCCCCAGCCGGAACCGCCGGGAATTCCCGCTTTTGAACTGGGTATGAATTCTGCCAAAGACAGTCCGGGAAGCTATTTCAGGATGTATAATCCGGTCTCAGAATATCTGGATGAACCGCTTATATCAATGACGAGTAGTCCATCCGAGGGCGGTATGTTGACTTTTTATGATCAGATGCCTCCTCCGGACAATAGTAGAGAGCTAATGACAATTGGCCATACAACAACCGAAGGAATAGGTATTGTCGGTTTTAATCCGCAGCCTGAACCACCGGGAATGATTGCTTTTGAAATGCTGACGGGTGATGGGGCCAAAGGTCCCGGGGGAAGAATAGCAGTTTATAATTCCGACAGTGTCAGGACTTCATTCGAGGGTGGAATGTTGGAACTCAGAGACCTAACAACCGCTGGCAGGCCCAATACCATAATGGAAATCAGATCTGGCTATAGTCAGTTCAATATGTTCGGAGTAACCCCTGCAGTCGGTGAACCTCCGGCAATTACAATGATTGTCGATGATGATAGTGCCAAAGTTGGTATCGGAACATCTGATCCGGCCGAGGCTTTGCATGTAGTTGGAAATATCACTTTGACAGGTGAAATGTATATATATACGGATACTAAATTGAAAACAAATATCAGGCCGATTACAAATCCTATTGAAAAGATTCACCTTCTAAATGGTGTTAGTTATAATTATAGATACAATGAGTATCCCAGACTAAAACTTGCCGAAAATGATCAGATTGGCCTTTTGGCTGAAGATGTGGAAAAAGTTCTTCCCGAAATCGTCCATTCAGATAAAGACGGAAATAAGTTAGTGGCTTACTCAAAAATCACGCCTTTGCTGATAGAAGCAATTAAGGAAC